>WLOY01000038.1 GCA_009699015.1 Actinomycetota bacterium
CAAGACCCGCTACCGGGGCATGGCCAAGAACCTCAACCACCTCAACGTGCTGTTCGCTTCAGCGAACTGGGTGATGCGGGCCCGTGCCGTCGCCCTGATGGGGTGACGGCACGGCGCAAGCCTGCCCGAAACACCTCAGAACCGCACCAAAGCACCACCGAGCCGGTCGTTGTCAAGCAGACCGAAAAAGCGCCTCCTCAGCTCATCGCGCATGACTAGAGGCACCCTGCGTGGAAAACAGGCTGATGATCAGCGGTTCCCTAGATACGGTAGCCGGGCGGCAGCGGGTGCCCGAAGAGGTTCAATCCGTACGCGGTGTACTGAGTCTCGGCGACATTGGCTCCATGGCCAGCGCCCGTGTGCGCGTCCCGCCAGAAGCGCTGAAGCGGGTTGTCCCGGCTCATGGCGGCTCCGCCGGCGTGGCGCATGAGTTCGTCGATCGCCGAGATTGCACGCTGCACCGCACGGACCTGGTTGCGCCGCACTTCGATCTTCAGGTCCACCGGTATGGGCTGCCCGACCTCCACCAGCGCCCACACACTCTCGATATCGCGGCGGAACTGCACCACTCCGGCGTCGATGTCGGCAGCGGCCGCGCCGAGGGTGGCGAGCTGGTGAGGATCCATCGACACCACGTGGTTCATGCGCGTCTGGCGGGTGCGGCTGTAGTTGACGAATGCCTCCAGCCCACCGCGCGCGATGGAAAGGGCCCCGGCGGCGATCGTCCCAGCAAACATCAGGTTGAACGGAAACCTGTACAGAGCCGCGTCACTGCGGCCGGCTCTTTCGGCCGCCGCCCCTGATTCGAGTTCACGCGGATCGATGACGCGATAGTCGGGAATGAAGACGTCGTCGACAACGACGTCGTAGCTTCCGGTCCCCGCGAGGCCCGACATCCGCCATTCGTCCGGGAGCGTCGTGTAGTCGGACTTGGGTAGGAAGAAGTGACGGGTCCCCACATCGTGCGGAAGTGCCTTGCCCTCCTCGTCGGTGATCAGTCCGCCCAGCACAGACCAGTCGCAGTGATAGGTTCCTGTGGACCACGGCCAGCGCCCGCTGAAGCGGAAGCCGCCCTCCACGGGCCTCGCCCTGCCGAAAGGGGCGTACGGCGAGGCGATCCACACATCGGGATCCTCGCCCCAGATCTCGTCCTGCAGGCGGCGGGTGCCGAGCGCCAACTCGAACGGGTGCACACCCACGACCCCGCACACCCAGGTCACCGCGCCAGAGTGTCGACCCACCTCGAAGATGGCATCGAACCACTCCGGTGGGGAGCACTGGTACCCGGCGTAGTCGTGCGGCTGGAGCATGCGCATGACACCGGCTTCGCGCAGCCGCTGAGCGGTCTCGTCCGGGAGGCGACCGAGCTCGTCCGCCAGGTCTGCCTGCTCGTCCAGGTAGGTCCCCAGCGCGCGCACCCGATCCAGGACGTCGGTCGTGCTGAATGTCGTAGTCATCGGTCTCCTCGGGGTGCGGTTAGTTGTTCATGACGAAGTCGGCGACAATCCGGTTGAACTCGTCGGAGTGCTCGAGCATCAGCCAGTGGCCGCAGCGGTTGACGAGCACCATTCGAGAGTTGGGGACCATCGCGACGAGGTTCAGCGAGCCTTCGAAGTGCACGACCCGGTCATCGCGTCCGTGCATGAAGAGCGACGGTGCGGTGATCGTCGCGATCTCCTCGGCCGTAGCGACGCCGCGGCGTGGCTTGCTCATCCCCGCGATGAAGTTCGCTAGGTGGTCGGGCCGTGAACGAGCAACCGCCGAACGCTGCTCGACAAGCTCATCGGTGGCGAAGGACTTGTCGAAGGTGAAGATGTCGACCATTCGCCGCATGCTCTCCGGCGAGGGGTCCACATACCCTGCCTGCAGGAGCTTGAGTCCCTCCGAGGGACCGTCACCGGGGGTGAACATCCGCGAGCCGCTGTAGCCGACCCCCATCGTGATCAAGTGGGACACGCGATCCGGATGGGTGGCAGCCAACTTGACGCTGGTAGCACCCCCCATGGAGTTGCCCACCACCGCGGCCTTCTCGATGCCGAGAGCGTCGAGCAGCTCTACCACCGTCGCCACGTGATCGCGGGTCTCGTAGGTGGCTGTGACCGAACGTCCCCAGCCGGGCATGTCCGGGGCGATGCACCGGAAGTGCCCGGACAGCATGCCCATGTTCCTGCCGAAGTTGCTCCACCCTGTGGCACCGGGGCCACTGCCGTGCAGCAGGAGAAGCGGGTGTCCGGAGCCGGCCTCGTTGTAGTAGACGGTGCCCACGGAGGTCTCCACCGTCCGAGCCGTGCTCTCGTCTGTGATCGTCGCGAGTGTGTCAGTCATGTGGCAGCGGCCTCCAGCCGGATGAGCGATCAGGTTCGGGTTCCAAGCGTCGCCCACAGCTGACGCTGGATGAAGGGACAAGTGCCACGATGCGGAACACAGCCCCTACTCGTCCGTGTCCTGAGGGTCGTCGAGTCGACCCAGTTGAAGTCGGCCCTTGGCGACCGTGAGGCCGAGTGCCGCGATCATCATCAGCACTCCAGCACCCAGCACGGTCGCGCGTGGCCCGATCTGGTCGGAGAGCGTTCCCATGACGATGCTGCCCAGCGGCATCGACACCGTGTAGAACATGATCCGCACGGAGATGACGCGCCCACGGAGCAGCGGCGCCACGATCATCTGGACGGCTGTGTTGCAGCTGGACATGAGCGCGAGGAAGCTGGCGCCCACGAGCGCCAGAGGGATGAGGGCGACGGTCGCGTTGGGCGAGAGGGCGAAGCCGACGATCCCGAACGGGATGGCGAACAGGCTCCCCCGGACGATCCTCGCCAGGCTCAAGACCTGTCTCCAGCCGGCGATGAACGGTATGGCGATCAGGGCGCCCAGGCCCATGGCGGCGTTCATGAGCCCGAGCTGCACCGCCCCGACGTCGAAGACGCTCCCGGCGAACACAACCGTGAACTGGAACAGCGGCGTCACCAGGGCACCGACAATGATCGAGATGATGATGGCCATGACGATGCCGGGCTGGCTGCGGACGTACCGCACAGTCGCACGGAACTGCGTGTGCACCCGGCCCGGGTCGGGATCAGGAGTGATCACGGGCCGCGTACGAATGAGCGCGAGCGCCAGGATGACGGCCAAGTAGGACAGTGCGTTGAAGAGCAGCGCCCAGGACGGTCCCACCAGTGCGATGAGCACGCCGGCCATGGCCGGGCCGATCGCGCGCGCGGCGTTGAACTGGAACGAGTTCAGTGCGACGGCGGACTGGAGGTCGTCTCGTGGCACCAGATCGTTGACGAAGGCCTGCCAGCTGGGCATGTTGAGTCCTGCGAAGACTCCGGTGCACGCGACCGCGCCCATGATCACTAACGGCTGGCGCACGCCCGACGCCACGACCCCCCAGACGAGCAGGGAGCTCAGCATGAGTCCCGTCTGCATCAGGAGGAGGATCCGCCGACGATCATGGCGGTCGGCGAGCACACCGCCGAGGGGACCCGAGACCAGGAAGGGCATGAACTGGAAGACAGCCACCAGGCCAACGAGCAGAGCGCTTCCGGTCTCCTGGTAGATGACATAGGGGATCGTCAGGCTCGCAAGCCACGCCCCCGTGTTGGACAGGAGCGCGCCGGACCAGAAGAGCCGGAAATCACGGTGACCGAACGCGCGGAAGGCGTTTCGCAGCCCCCGCGGGGGTGAATCCTCACTTGTGGCGACAGTCATCGAAACCGGGACTCTCAGGCCACCGTGGCGGGGATGAAGGCGAGCAGCAACCTCGTGAACTCCTCGCGGCGCTCGAAGGGGACCCATAGCCCGGTCTGGCCGTAGATGTGCACCTCGACGTCCGGGATCCGGTTGAGCATGAAGAGGGCGTTGTCGTAACCCTGCACTCGATTGTCCCGGCCCCAGACCACCAGAGTCTTTGCCCGTATGCGCTCCAGATCCCTCCAGACCGGCTCGGCTGCGGGTCGCCGGTCCCCACCCTCCGACGTGGATGGCAAGGCGGCCATGCTGGCCTGATACCGCTCCAGGACGATCTCGTCGGTGAGCAGCGAGTGGTCGTGAACGATCATCTCAAGGTAGGAACGCATTCTGGCCAGCGATGGTCCCTCACCCTTGTAGTAGCTGCGGATGACCTTCTGCCCCTCGGACGGGGCGGGCGTGAACAGCGGCAGCCCCCCCGCCGAGCTCACCAGGACCAGCCGATCAACCAAGTCCGGGTACTCGATCGCCATCATCATGGCGACCGCCCCTCCCGTGGCCATGCCCAGGACGTGAGCGCGCTCGATGCCAAGGGCCTCGAGCATGGCCTTCATCGTCCGCGCATAGGAGCCGTACAGGCCGTCGTCGGAGGGCGGCGGCTCGGACGCCCCGTAGCCCGGAAGATCGACGACGAGGACCCGGAAGTGCTCGGCCAGCTCCTCGACGTTCTGGCCGAAGTTGCCCCAGCCGTAGGCGCCCGGCGCGCCGCCGTGCACGCAGAGCAGGACGGGGCCGGATCCAGCGTCGTGAAGGTGAACGCGAACGCCGTCCGCGTCGACGAAGCGACTGGTCGACTCCTCGCTGATCGAGATGGACGGCAGCAATGCCGTCATACCTTCACGAAGTCGGGGATCGCGTGCCCGAACAGGTTGAGCCCGTACGCCTGGTGCACATAGCCGGCCTGGTTGCCGGCGTGGTGCAGTGCGGCCTGGGCTCCCCGCCACTGGCGCTGCAGGTCGTTGCGCATCTGCAGGGCGCCACCGCCGGACAGCTTGAACACCGAATCGGCCGCCGCTATCGCGCGGTGGGACGCGGCCACCTGGTTGCGGCGCACCTCCAGCCGCGTCTCGAGTGGTACAGTCTCACCTCGGACGCACATGTCGAACACACGCTCGACGTCGGTCAGCAGGTGCAGCATGCTCGCGTCGATATCGGCCGCGGCAGCCCCGAGCGCGGCCAGCTGGTACGTATCCATCGAGGACTTGCCCGCGCGGCTCTCGCGGGTTCGAGTCCAGGCGGTGAACGCCGCGAGAGTGCCCCGCGCGGCGGCCACGGTGCCGGCGCAGATGGCGCCCTGGAACACTACGTTGCGAGGCATCCGGTACAGCGGGTTTCCCTCCCGGCTCGGGTCGTGCGCGGGCAGCCCATCGGCCAGTCCTTGGGTATCGATGACGCGATGGGCGGGGACGAACATGTCCCGTACCACGATGTCCTTGCTGCCAGTGGCGCGCAGCCCCATGACGTCCCAGGAATCGTCCAGGATCTCGTAGTCACTGCGCGGCAGGACGAAGTGCTTCGGGAGCGGGTCGGCCACGGCACCCTCGCTGTCGACCACCATCCCGCCGATGACCACCCACGCGCAATGGTCCGTACCGGACGAGAAGGGCCACTGCCCGCTGAACTGGTAGCCGCCGTCGACCGGACGTGCGCGCCCCAGCGGCGCGTACGGTGAGGCGATCCAGGTGTCCGGATCTTCGCTCCAGAGCTCCTCCTGAAGCTCGCGGTGGCCGTGCGCTAGGCCGTGGGGGTGTACGCCGACCACACCGGCGACCCAGCCTGCGCTGCAGTCCAGCGTGCCGATCTCGATGACGGCCTTCAGGTAGTCCACCGGGTGCGACTCGAAGCCGCCGAACTCCTTGGGCTGGGTCATCCGCACCACGCCCGTGTCGCGCACCGCCTGCGCACTGGCATCGGACAGGCGCCCAAGGCGCTCGGACTCACCGGCGTTGGCCGCGATGATGTCGGCCACCTCGTGCACACGCTCAAGCACGTCGTGCTGCGAGTGCTCGATCAGGGCGGTCATCGGGCACCGGCCGTCAGGGCGGGCTCCGACGACGACGGGGTCACGGACTCGGAGACGATCCGCTCCGGGGATCGATGGTGGCCCCAGTAGTGAGCCTCGGAGTAGCGCGTCGGCCGCCAGACGTCGTCGTCGATGACGATGCCACCGGTTCCGTACTCGATCCCGAATGCCGACGGCGATCCGCAGTAGAAGGACGTCATCTTGTCGTTCGTGTGCTTTCCCAGCGACGAGAAGAGGGGGGCAGCTCCATCGAGGACCTTGTCGTACGCGCGACCGACGATCTCAAGGTCGGAGACCTCCATCATGATGTGCCCGATCCCGAGTTTGCGGCCGGCGAGCTGCCCGAAGGCCATCGAGTGGTGCCGGCTGTTGCAGTGTAGGAAGACCCCCTGGCCGCCATTGGGGAAGTCGATGTGGTCACTCAGCCGAAAGCCCAGGATGTCCATGTACAGCCGGCGATAGGCGGCCTCGTCCGACACCGCCTGGAAGACATGGCCCAGCCCCACACCGTCGGTCACGAAGTTCGCCCCGGTGGGTGAGACGAACAGGTTGTTGGACTTGCGCAGAGCCCAGTACAGCTCGACGTCCATCTGGTCGTCGGGGTCGCGGAAGATCGCCAACGCGTCGACCTGTCGCTCCCGCGCCTTGGCCGAGTCAGCTTGCTCGACCGCGTAGCCCGCAGCCGTCAGGCGAGCGGACAGTTCACTCAGGGTGGCGGCGTCTCCGACGTCCCACCCGATCGCGACGATGCCGTCTTCCGATCCGGAGCGGACATCGAGTCGATAGACGAAATCGTCCATGCGCATGAGAAGACGATCCTCCTCCTGGACAGCCTGGAGACCGAGCACACGTGTGCCGAATTCCAGCCATGCCTGGGGATCCGTCGTCTCGATCACCACGTAGCCGAGCGCTTTCACCGACGCGTCCATTGTCATCCTTTGCGGTTGGTAGGTTCCCACTGTGCACGGGCCGCCCGGCATCCTCCAACGGGGCTGTGCCGCATCGTGGAATGCACGCCACCCGCGCACGAGGCGACAGTGCCATTCGCAGACATTCGTGCCGATGCCCTTGAAATCACGGGGATGAGCACCTATCGTTGCGCAACACACCGTTCCAATAATTGGAATGGTGTTCCGAAAATGACTCTGACTGGTGGAGGCGAAGCCCATGACGGTCACGCACATGGACTCGATCGAGAGCCGTCGATCCGTCCTCGGTCGGGTCTTCGACATCCTGGAGTGCTTCGGCGACGAGCCTGACCAGACGATCAGCTCGCTCTGCGCCAGCACCGACCTCCCCCCTGCCACGGTGCACCGCCTGCTCGCCTCGCTGACCGAGTGGGAGGCGATCGAGCGGAGCGGACGTGGACGTTACGAGCTCGGACGTCGTTTGTGGCTCCTCGGCAGCGGCGTCCCCCAGGTGCGGCGGCTCCGGGACGTCGCCCGGCCCCGCCTTGTTGACCTGCACGTCCGGACCGGAGAGCTCACGACGCTGTGCTTCGTGAGCAACCAGCGGCTGCAGGTGGCGGATGTGATCGGGGGCAGCGCGGCCTCGCAGCAGTGGCGGCTGCCGCGGCAGATGCGCCCGACGGGCCTAGCAGCGGAGCTGGTGTACCTCGCGTTCTCCAAGCTCGAGCCGGGCAGGGTCGGCCACGGTCCGTCGCCAAGCCTGGAGCAGCGCACTGCCCTGCACGAGATCCGTCGGAACGGGTTCGCCGTCACTCGCGCCGCCATGGACGGCGGTCCCTGCTGGGTCGCGGCCCCCATCGTCGAGAACTCCAGCCAGGTCCGATCCGTAGTCAGCCTGCTCGTACCTGAGTCCCGGCTCAACGCCGCGGGCATGGGCCGACTAGTCGCCGAGGTCGGCCGAAGCATTTCGAAGGGCCTGAGCTCCGACATGTCCGCCGCCCTCTAGCGCTCGGACGCCCTGACGATGTCAGTCCTGCAGAAGGCCGCCCAGGTCATTGAGGAACTGGGCAGCGTGGACGGTCCCATGCGGCTCGGGGCAGTCGCGGAGGCCGTGTCCCTGCCCAAGTCATCGACGCACCGGCTGCTTACCGAGCTCGCGGAGCTGGGGTTGGTGACGCGCTGCGCCGATGGCCAGTACGCCATCGGAACGCGCCTGCTGCGCTGGGGGCAGCTCGCGAACAGGCATGTCGGCTTGCGCGCCGTCGCCCTGCCGATCATGACCGGGCTCCGCGACCGGATGCACGAGAGCGTGCTGCTGACTGTGCGCGAGGGCACCAACCGCGTCGCCATCGCCTCGGTGGACAGTGGCCAGCTCCTTCGCCCCGTGATGCCGCTGGGGACGCGATCACCGCTCGGCCGCGGCGCCTCGGGGATCGTCCTGCTCGCCTACTCCGACGAGTGGGTGTACGGGGAGGTGCAGCAGCAGCTGACCGAGGAGGAGCGACGCACGCTGCTCACGCCGCGGCAGCTCCGCACCATCCGACAGCGCGGATGGGCAGCCTCCGACTCGTCCATGGAATCCGGCCTGTCAGCCGTATCGGCCGCTGTGCTAGACGAGCAGGGAGGCATCATCGCGGCGGTGACACTGGCCGGCGCTCGGGCCCGGATGCCCAAGGATCGCCTGCAAACCTTCGTCCATCCGACGGTGGAGGCCGCTCGCGAGATCGCAGCGGCCGTACGGGGCAACGCCATCGCCGCTGAGGAGTCGCTGTGACCACCCCATCCCTGATGCCCCTCGACGACATCGTCGTGCTGGACGTCGCCACGCTGTTCGCCGGGCCCGTGGCCGCAACCATGCTGGCGGATTTTGGCGCCCAGGTGATCAAGATCGAGCACCCACGCAAGCCGGATGCCGCGCGCAGCCACGGCCAGTCCAAGGACGGGCACGGACTCTGGTGGAAGATCCTGGGTCGCAACAAGCGTGCGATGACACTCGAGCTGTCCTCGCCGGCGGGCCGCGATGCCTTCCTGCGCCTCGTCGCGAAGGCCGACGTCGTCATCGAGAACTTCCGCCCCGGAACCCTCGAGCGGTGGGGCCTGGGCTACGACGTGCTGCAGGAGGTGAACCCCGGACTCGTCCTCACCCGCGTGACCGGCTTCGGCCAGACCGGTCCGCGCGCTGGCGAGCCCGCCTTCGGCACGATTGCCGAGGCGATGAGCGGCTTCGCCTACTCCACCGGCCAGGCAGACGGGCCTCCGACGCTCCCTCCACTTGCCTTGGCCGACAACATCGCCGGCATGGCGGCGGCGATCGCGACCCTGACCGCCCTCCATGCTCGGTCCCGCACGGGACGTGGTCAGGTTGTCGACCTCGCCATCATCGAGCCGATCCTGGCCGTGCTCGGTCCCCAGGTGACCATCTATGACCAGCTGGGGATCATCACGCAGCGCAAGGGCAACCGCTCGGAGAACAACGCCCCGCGAAACACGTACGTGACGGCCGACGGCGACTGGGTCGCGATCTCGACCAGCGCACACTCCATCGCTGCGCGCGTCATGGAGCTCGTCGGTCGCCCCGAGTTCATCGAGGAGCCGTGGTTCTCGGACGGATTCGAGCGGGCACGCCACGCCGACGAGCTCGACGCTGCCGTGGGCGGATGGATCGCCCAGCATTCGACTCAGGAGGTCGTCGAGGGCTTCCGCAGCGCCGAGGCAGCTCTGAGTGTCGTCTACGACGTCTCCATGGTCGTCGAGGACGAGCAGTACAACGCCATTGGAGCACTGACCCGCGTGGACGACGCCGACCTCGGCTCCGTCCTGATGCCGAACGTGCTCTTCCGCCTCTCGGACACCCCGGGCCAGGTTCGGCATACGGGGCGTGGTCATGGCGTCGATACCGACACGGTACTGGCCGACTTCGGTTTCTCTGCGGACGAACGTGCGAGCCTGCGCTCCGCCGGAGTCATCTGACGTGGGTGCTGCAGCATGGCTCTACGTTCCGGCATCCAAGCTGGACACCCTCCTGAGCAAGGCCACATCGTCGGCCGATGCCGTCGTTATCGACCTTGAGGATGCCGTGCATCCGGACCAGCGTCCGATGGCGCGCGAGTTGGTCGAGCAGTGTCTGACGTCACGGGCGGTGCCGGTGGACCTGCGCATCAATCCAGTGGGGACCGACGACTTCGCGCGCGATGCCGCCACCGTGGCGAGGGTGGCCGGCCACCTAAGCGGCATCCGCCTGCCCAAGGTGGACACGGCCGCCGACGCCCGTGCGGCCGCCGACGCCTTGGCCGAACACTTCGACCGTCCGTTCCTCGTCTGCCAGCTGGAGTCGGCGCGCGGCGTGACGAACGCCCATGACATCGCTGCGGTCGCTGGCGTCCAGTCGATCATGCTCGGAGAGAGCGACCTGCGTGCGGACCTCCGGGTCCCTCGCGGCGAGGAGGCGGGCCTCACCCTGGCCCGGCAGACCGTCGTGCTCGCGTCCAGGGCCGCAGGACTCGAGCCCCCGATCGGCAGCGTCTTCCCCCGGATCGACGACGATGCCGGACTGCGCGCATCGACTGAGCTGCTGCGCGCCTACGGCTTCCATGGACGGTCGTGCATCCACCCGCGCCAAGTACCCATCGTCCGGGCGGTGTTCGCACCTACCGAGGAGGAGATCGCCTGGGCGCACGCCGTCGCGTCGACGGCCGAGGCCATGAGCGCCGTTTTAGAGGGGGCCGCGAAACTCGACGACGGGTCCTTCATCGACCCAGCGGTCGAGCGACAGGCGCGAGACATCCTCCGCCGGGCTGGAGCGACGCCATGAACACCGGACGGCTCGCGGATGGCCGGCACGTCACCGTCATCGACCTCGCGCAACCGGTGCACCCCGGCATCCCCCACTCCCCAAACCACCCCGGCTATCGCCATGCGCTGCTGCGCCGGCATGGCGACGCAGTTCGCGTGGATGGAACCTCCGGGGCGAGCGACATCATCACGCTAGGCACCCACACCGCCACGCACATGGACGCGCTCGCACACATCAGCCATGACGGCCTGCTGCACGGCGGTGCCGTCGCGGCCGACGAGCAGACCGGCGGGGTGTTCCGCCACCACGGAGTGGACACCATCGAGCCCGTCGTGGCACCCGGCTTCCTCATCGACCTGCCCCGGCTGTTCGGCGTCGACCGGCTGAAGCCGGGCCAGCGGGTGACGGCCGCGGATCTCGAGGCGGCGGCTTCCGACGTCACCGAGGGGTCCGCCGTGCTCGTACGCACCGGTTGGGCACAGCTGTGGGAGAGCCCGACCGACTTCCTGTCCCACGACAGTGGCGTCCCCGGTCCGGATGAAGGCGCATGCCAGTGGCTCGCCGCGCGTCAGCCACACGTCGTCGGCTCGGATACCACGGCGTTCGAGTGGATCCCGGCCGGTGAGGGGCACGCGCGCCTGCCTGGTCATCGGGTCCTGCTCGTGGAGGGCGGGATCCCGATCATGGAGATGCTCGATCTCGAGGAGCTCGCCGCCACAGGTCCGAGGGCGTTCACCGTGGTCGCAGCGCCGCTGCGCCTCGTCGGCGCGACGGCGTCCCCATTGCGGCCCCTGGCCATCGTCGAAGGCACCTGACCGTGATGGAGGAGACCGCCGTCGCCACCCTCGCGGCATTCGCCGCCGAGCAGCGCGACATCGCTTCTGACGAGGTGCTCGAGGACGCCCGCCAGCGGGTCCTGGACACACTCGGGATCTGCGTACCCGCGCTGCAGACGGACACCGGGCGAGCGATCCGGGAGCTGGTCCGCGCGTGGGGAGGAACTCCCCAGTCCGTGGCCCTCGGCGAAGCGGAGCGGCTGCCTGCGCCCAGCGCAGCCCTGGTCAACGGCACGCTCGCCCACGCCCTGGACTTCGACGACACCCACGTGCCGTCGATCTCCCACCCGAGCGCATCGACCGTCGCCGCCGCACTGGCCGTGGCGGAGGACGTGCACGCCCCGGGGCGGAACCTGCTCGCCGGCGTGGCCGTCGGGAACGAGATCACGCTTCGCCTAGGCAATGCCGCGTACGACCCGGGTATCGGCAACTCGGTGTTCTTCGAACGTGGCCTGCACGCTACGTCGATCTGCGGCGCGCTGGGATCAGCCGCGGCGGCAGGCGTGGTCATGGGTCTGGACCGGGTGCGGATCGCCCACGCCATGGGCATTGCGGCCAGCATGGGTGCGGGTCTCCTCGAGGCCAATCGTGCCGGCGGCTCGGTCAAGCGGATCCACTGCGGCTGGGCCGCCCACGCGGGTGTCGTGGCCGCGCAGGCGGCCCGGGCCGGGATCACGGGGCCGCCGACGGTGCTCGAGGGCCGCTTCGGCTTCTTCCGCGCCTACTGCGGCGACACCTACGACGCTTCGGCCCTGCTCGACGACCTGGGCATCCAGTGGCAATACGGCGACTGCTTCGTCAAACCCTATCCGACCAATGTCTTCACGCACACTGGCATCGATGCTGCACTCATGCTGCGCGAGCAGGGCGTTCGTCCGGACGACATCCGTGCCGTGCAGGTGGGCGTGCCCAGCCCGGTGCTCCGGACGATCGCCGAGCCACGTGCGGCGAAGATCCGTCCAGAGTCGGGCTACCACGCGCAGTTCAGCGGGCCCTTCACCTTCGCACTGGCCCTCGTGGGTGGCGGTGGCCTAGGGGTCTATCTCGACGACTTCACCGACGCGGCGGTCCGCGACCCCCGCATGCTGGCGCTGGCCGAGCGCATCACCCACGTGCCCAACGCCGAGTGCGATCGACTCTTCCCGATGCAGTTCCCCTCGATCGTGGACGTCGTCCTGGACTCCGGGGAGACTCGTCACGTCGAGGTGCTCGCGAACCGCGGAACCGCTCAGCGGCCGCTCACCGCCGAGGACCTCACGACCAAGTTCCACCTCAACAGCAGAGCCCTCGGTGAGGGCGCCGACCACCTCGTGCACCGCGTGACGTCCCTCACCGAGCGCGTCGACTGCAGCGACCTGCTCGAGGGGATCGTGCCCCCAGTCCCGTGACCTTGCGCCCTTCGCGAGGTGGACCCGCTCAGATCGGCGCGGTCACCGCGTCGTACGAGTACAGCCAGTGGTACCGGTCGGCAATGGGCTCCGCGCTCCACTCCCGCGCCAGGTAGTCGTCCGCTTTCTGCGGCGTTGCGAGTTCGGGGCTGTGGAAGCGCCCGGTGTTCGCGGTCGCCCCGCGCACCATCTTGCTGGTGCGCTCGATGCGCGCGTTCTCGTAGCGCTGCAGGGCCTTGGCGGGGTCGTCCGTGTCGTGGACGAGGCAGCGGGCAAGCACGATGCCGTCCTCCATGGCGTGCACGGCGCCCTGGGCGAGGAACGGCAGAGTGGTGTGACAGGCGTCGCCCAGCAGGCTGACCCGACCCTGGGTCCACTGCGGTATGGGCTCGCGACTGACGAGCGCCCACTTGATCAGGCTCGGGGCAGCATCGATGTAGGTCTGGATGTCCTCGTGCCACCCCGCGAAGTCCGCCCGGCACTCATCGCGATCCCCCGGCACGCTGCCGCCGCTCTCGGACCATTCCTTGGCCTCGACCGTCGCGACGAAGTTCATGATCGCCCCACCGTGCAGCGGGTAGGTCACCACGTGAGCACCTGGCCCGATCCAGGTGCTCCCCACCTTCTCGGTGAGGTGGGTCGGGAGATTCTCCATCGGGATAATACTGCGCCAGGCCACCATGCCGGAGAACTGCGGCGTGCAGTCTCCCCACAGGGCCGTTCGGATGGCTGATCGCCAGCCGTCGGCGCCGATGAGGACGTCGCCGCGGACCGACTCCCCGCCCGTCAGTTCGAGCGTGACGCCGTTGTCGTCCTGGGTGAATCCCGCGCAGCGAGCGTCCAGGTGAACGGCGTCCGGCTTCATGCGGCGGACCGAGCGCTCCAGGACTCCGAGCAGGTCCGGCCGATAGACGGTCAGGTACGGGTAGCCGTACTCCTCGACGACGAAGCTGCCGAGGGCGAACAGCGTCCACGCCTTGCCGGTGTTCCAGAGGCGGAACTCCTTGCGGTCCGGATCGCAGGACATGGCGATCAACTCGTCGAACACGCCGAGTTCCGCCAGCACGCGGCAGCCGTTCGGGCTCAACTGGACACCAGCACCGACCTCGGTCAGCGCCGGCGCCGCCTCGTACACGTCGACGTCGATGCCGGCGCGCAGCAGCGAGAGCGCGGCGGTCATCCCACCGATGCCACCGCCGGCCAGGAGTGCGTGCATGATCGAGCTCCGTTCGGGTTGGTGTGTCACAGGGTGATGCGCCGCAGCAGGCCCAGCGAGCTCATGACGGGCTCGTCGCTGGCACGGACCAGGTGGGCATCGAGGCTGACCTCGTGGGAGTATGGCCTCCAGCACGGCACCGCGAACACATCGCCGGCGCTCCACTCGAGCTCGACGCCGTCCACGGTCGTCACACCACTCCCGCCGAGCACCGTGAAGATCGAGTTGGCCGTCGTGCGGACCGTCGACGAGCGGAACCCGGACGACATGCGCTGAACGTGCAGCGCGACCGTGGGCATGGCCGGCTGTCCGAGCTCGACCTCACGCTCGGCCATGCCGTGTTCGCACGGGCCTGCCGCATCGAGTCGCGCCAGGGTGTCCGCGTGGCGAAAGGCGATCGGCGCCTCGGTCAGGTCCTCGGGATCATCCTGCGTGCCGGTGGGGTGCCGCTCGAAGAACATCGGCTCGAGCAGGTGCACGAGTGGGACGTCGAGGACGTCAACCCAGTAGCAGTCAGCGCTCGGCACTCCGTCGTACGCGTGCTCGTGCCACAGGAACGACGGGGTGAGCAGCACGTCTCCGGGACGCATCTCGACCCGCTTGCCCTCGACGACCGTGTAGGTACCCTCGCCCTCGAGGATGATGCGCAGTGCCGCGGGCGTGTGCCGGTGCGCCTTGGCCACCTCGCCGGGCCGGATCATCTGATAGGCCCCGACCAGGGTGCGCACGGTCGCGTAGGTGTTGCCCTCGATCGGATTGGTGAGGGTCACGTTCCGGCGGTCGGCCATGGCGTGGTCCACGAGCGGTCCGGCCGCGTCGAGCACCGGCTTGATCTCCCGGTAGTGCCAGATGAAGGGCACGAAGTTCTTGTTCGGCTCGGCCCATAGGGCATCACGCTTCCGGTGCCAGCCGCCCTCGACGCTCAGCTGGTCGAATGAGGCGTACAGCTCGTCGAGGGAGGTGATGTCGAGCCGAGGGGTGTCGTCGATGCTCATGGCGAAATTGCTCCTAGTGCTGCTTCACGATGTCGGGCGTGTAGGGAGTGTCGAAGACGGGCGTGTGTCCCGATACGCCTTGGCGGACGGGGATGACCATCTCCCCCACCCGGTCGATGCTGATGCGGATGACGTCGCCGTCGACGACTGGCCCGACGCCCGCGGGGGTTCCCGTCGCGATGATGTCGCCGGGGTGAAGGGTCATGACCGCGGCTGCCATCTCGATCATGCCGGGGATGTCGAGCACCAGGTCCCGTGTGTTCGCGCTCTGGCGCAGCTCGTCGTTGACCCACAGTCGCATGTCCACGGCCGACGGATCCCCCACTTCGTCACCTGTGACGATCCACGGACCGACCGGACAGAAGGTGTCGAACGCCTTGCGGAACACCCGTTCCTCGCGTCCGCGCACGACCATGTCGAGAAGGCAGGCGTAGCCGAACACGTAGTCGCGCCAGTCCGCGGCCTCGATGTCCCGCGCGGTGCGGCCGATGACGATGGCGAGCTCCGACTCGTGGTGCACCTCGCGACCGGGGTTGGCGGGCAGCACCACGGGGTCGGCCGGTCCGGAGAGGGAGGACGGCGGCTTGAGGAAGAAGCCCTGATTCGTCGCCCGGTAATGGGCCTGCATCTCCCGGCCGTGATCGTGGTAGTTCACCGGGTAGGCGATGACCTTGCTGGGCCACGGGATGGGGGTGAGGAGGCGGACGCTCATCAGCGGGACGCGATCGCCCGTGAGCGCGGCTGCCTCGAGCGCCGGTCGGAGTCGATCGAAGTCGGCTATCAGGCACACCGTGCCGACGGGGGGCCAGTGCTGGTCCTGGGCATGGACGATCTCGGTGACGTCGACGATGTCCTGATCGACGACTACGCCGATCCTGTTCTCGCCGAAGCGCGCAATCTTCACGCCGGGCACCCCTCTAGTACGTCACCTCACTGAGCCGTCGTGTTCACTTTAGACCGGAAATCCCGCTCGATGCGGCTCGGTTCCACTGGGTGCGAGAGCGCTACCGCGCGCGCCTTCGGGCCCCCATAGTGAATGGGCTTGACCCTGTGACGTCGACGAAGGAGCCGATCCGCCATGACCACCGTGCGTGACGCTGTGATCTCGGTTCTGAGGCGCGAAGGACTCACCCGCATCTTCTCCAATCCCGGCTCCACCGAGGTGAGCTTCCTCCACGACCTTCCCGATGACGTCGAGTTCGTCCTCGGCCTGCACGAGGGTTCCGTGGTCGGGATGGCCACGGGGCACGCGATCATGACGGGGAGGCCTGCGCTCGCCCTCCTCCATACGACGGCTGGGTTGGGCAACGCAGTGGGAGCTCTGGCCACCGCACGCGCGAACCGCGCGCCCCTCGTCGTCGTCGTCGGACAGCAGGACCGCCGGCACATCGTCTCCGAGCCCTTCCTCGCCGGGCGGCTCAGCGGGCTGGCCGGTGACTATCCCGTAAGCGTGCATGAGCCGGCGCGGGCGGCTGACGTGCCGTCGCTGATCGCGCGTGCCGCGCGTGACGCCGCGCAGCTGCAGGGCCCGTCAGTGGTCATTGTCCCCATGGACGATTGGACCCAGAAAGCCGACCTCAGCGTCGAGCAGGCTGCTCCGCAGTCGCTGGTCGCCGGCCGCGGCGCCGACCCGGCCAGCCTGTCAGCGGTCGTGGAATTCCTGGACGCGGCAGCGAACCCGGTTCTCGTCCACGGATCCTCGCTCGACGACCTGGGCAATTGGACGGCCCTGGCCGCGCTGGCCGACACGCTTGACTGCCCGGTGTGGCAGGAGTCCCATGGCGCTCGCGCAGCGTTCGACCAGACCTCGCCAAGGTTCGCCGGCCACCTCCCCCCGGCTCGCGCCCAGCTCCGAACGGCGCTCGCCGATCACGACTTGGTCCTGCTGGTGGGCGGTCACGCCTTCAAGCAGTACCTGTTCGACACCGGCCCCTTCGTGGTGCCGGGCACGCGGGTGATCGTGCTGACCGACGATCCGCAAGAGGCGGCCATCAGCGCGGCCGACCTCGTGGTCCTCGGTCCCACCGCGCCGGCGATGACCCACCTGGCGGATGCGGTCACCCGTCGGCCGCGACGAGAGTGGGCAACTCGGAAGCCCGCGGCGGTGAGCGAGGCGGTCGTGACGGCCGATCGTCCGTCACCCACGCAGGTATTCGCGGCACTGGCCGCGCGCCTGCCGTCCCGAAGCACCGTCATCGAGGAGTGCCCGTCGTCGCGGCGCATCCTCATCGATGTCATCCCGACGCGGGAACCCCTCGGCTTCGTCACGCCCGCGATGGGCGGCCTGGGCTTCGCGTTGCCGGCGGCCATCGGTATGCGACTGGCCGACCCAACCCGACCGATTGTCGCGATCGTCGGGGACGGGTCCTCCTTGTACAACATCCAGTCCCTGTGGAGCGCCCAGCAGTACAGCACCGGAGTGCTGTTCGTCGTCATGTCCAATGGCGGCTACGCCGTCATGGACCGGCTGGCGCACGGCGCTGGGGGGAAGCCGGCGTGGCCTGGCTTCCCCGAGATCAGCGTCTCCACGATCGCGACCGGACTCGGCTGCCCCGCGCTGAGGATCCAGAGCCATGCCGAGCTCATCGATGCGCTCGAAGCGATCATGCCGTCGCTCGGCGACCGGACCGAACCCGTTCTCCTGGACGTTGCCGTCACGACCGACTGAGAATCGCCCATCGAAAGGAACCAGCACCATGGCCATCGACTGGCTTGCAGAGAGACTCCCCGAGGATCGGGAGGCCATCCGCGATGCGGTGTCCGACCTGTGCTCCAAGTACGACCGCGAATACTGGGTCCGCATGGACGAGTCAGGTGACTACCCGCAGGACTTCGTCGACGACCTGCAGCGGAACGGCTGGCTGTCCATGCTCATCCCGGCCGAGTACGGCGGCGGCGGCGCCGTTCTGACGGACGCCGCGGTCTTCCTGGAGACGATCAACCGCTGGGGCGGGCGCGGCGGCGATGTGCACGCTCAGCTATACACGATGGGAGCCGTGCTGCGCTTCGGCTCGGACGAGCAGAAGGCGCGATGGCTGCCGCAGATCGCCGACGGGCTGCGGCTGCAGTCGATGGCCGTGACGGAGCCGGATGCCGGCACCGACACCACGCGCATCCGGACGTTCGCCGAGCGGCAGGGCGACGTCTACGTCGTCAACGGCCAGAAGATCTGGACCTCCCGCGTCCAGCAGTCCGACCTGCTCCTCCTGCTGTGCCGCACTCGGAAGTACGAGGACGTCGAGAAGAAGACCGACGGCATCACCGTCCTGCTGGTCGATCTGCGCGAGGCCATCCCGAGTGGGCAGATCATTGCCGAGCCCATCAAGGTCATGAGCGGGCACCACACCAACCAGCTCACCATCTCGAACCTCGTCGTCCCCGTCGAGAACCGGATCGGCGAGGAGGACAAGGGCTTCCGCGTCATCATGTCCGGCCTCAACGCCGAGCGGATCCTGGCCGCGTCCCAATACATCGGCGCAGGTCTGTGGTTCATCGACCGCGCATGCGAGTACGCACGCGAGCGCGAGGTGTTCGGCCGACCCATCGGCATGAACCAGGGCATTCAGTTCCCGCTGGCCACGGCCTACGCCAACCTCAGGGCCGCCAGCGCCATCCGCTGGCAGGCGGCCGAGCTGTTCGCCCAGGGGAACGAGGGTGGTACCGAGGCCAACATCGCCAAGCTGCTGTCATCCAAGGCCCAGTACGAGGCGGCGAACGCGGCCATGGACACCTTCGGAGGTGCGGGCCTGGCCGTGGAGTACGGAATCGAAGCGAAGTTCCGGCAGTCGCGCGGGCCACTCATCGCCCCGATCAGCACGAACCTGATCCTGGCCGGCATCGCGCACCGCGAACTGGGACTGCCGAAGTCATTCTGATGGTCATGACATCCACCGACGCACTCGTCGAGTTCGCGACGACAGCATCGCGGCACGCGGCGACTCCTGCCGTGGTCCGGACGTTCGTCGACACCGTCGGCGTTGCCCTACCCGGCTACGAGACAGACGTACTCGAGGCACTTCGGAGGTGGGCGGCAGCATCACCGGTCGGCGGCGACGCGACTGTCTGGGGACATGACGAGGGCACGTCCGCCGCGCGGGCCGCGCTGTTCAACGGGACGGCGGCCCACGCCCTCGACTTCGACGATGCCGCGCCGTCCATGCCCATGCACCCGAGCGCGGTCCTGTGGCCTGCACTCCTGGCTTGGGGCGAGGTGCACGGAAGCAACGGGACGGCCCTGGTGCAGGCCTTCATCGTCGGGCAGGCAGCCTTCCGGGCCATCGGCGAGGCGCTGCCCATGGAGGAGCACTACCCACGCGGCTGGCACAGCACCGCCACCGTCGGCCGAATCGCTGCGACAGCCGCGCTGATCTCGCTCTCCGGCATCGATCGGGGGCGCGCCCGCCATGCCCTCGGGGTCGCCGCCACGATGGCCGGCGGCAGCATCGCGAACTTCGGCACCATGACCAAGCCTCTGCACGCCGGCCTGGCCGCGCAGGACGCCGTGGTCGCGATGGAGCTGGCGTTGGCCGGGCTGACCGCTCACGAGAGCCAGCTTGATCATCCGAAGGGCTTCTTCGCGCTCTTCGGAAGCAGCACCCGGGCGAGAGACGACCTGGCCGCCCGGCTGGACTGGTGGCGCGCCGAATGGAGCGAGGACCTGTCGGTCAAGCAGTACCCGTCCTGCTACGGGACTCATCGGGCGATCGATGGCGTCCTGGATGCACGGGACTCGATGGACCTGCCCGTGGCAGAATTCACCAGCATCGACGTCCTGGTGCATCCGAGCGGGCTCGATCCGCTCATCGGCGGCACGCCCACCTCTGGCATGGAGGGCAAGTTCAGTCTGCCGTACACGCTGGTTCGCGCTCTCATGGACGGCCACCTCGGTCTCGGATCCTTCGACGACGGCGCGGTCACAGACCCCGTGATGGTGGAGCGGATGTCGCGGGTCAGCGTGCGCACGGCCCCTGCACCCGTCGACCGACCGGACCTCGACGGCGAGCCGTATGCCGAGGTCCGGATCACGGGTACCGACGGCGCGACGGTCGTTCGTGTCGTCACGGTGACTATGGGAGACGCGCGCAAGCCCCTGACGGATGCGCAGATCGATGCCAAGTTCATGTCCTGCGCCGAAGCAGCCGGCTGGTCGGCTTCTGAGTCGACCGCCCTGCTGAGCCGGCTGCGGCAGCTGCCCGCACCTGACAGCCTGTCCACACTGCGTGACGCTCTGCGTCGCGCAGCCTGAAGGGATGACGCCATGACCGGCACCCCCGCGAACATGCCGAAGGTCGTGATCGTCGAGGAGGGCATGCGCGAGGGGATGCAGATCGAGAGCGTGGAGATCACCACTGAACGGAAGGTCGCGCTGCTCGACGCGCTCTCCGCAACGGGGCTGCAGAATATCGTCGTCGGATCGTTTGTGAGCCCCAGGTGGGTCCCGCAGATGGCACACATCGAGGAGGTCATCGCCCGCTTCACGCCCGCGCCCGGCGTCACCTACACGGCCCTCGTTCTCAACCCCAAGGGAGCCGAGCGCCGCGACGAGTTCGTGCCTCCGCTGACCGTCGCCCGAGACATCGGTCGCACGTCCGTCCACCTGTGCGACGTGTTCGTGAAACGCAACACCGCCAAAGGCAAGGTCGATGAGATCGCCCTGTGGCCGGCCGTCATCGACGCTGCTGTCGGGCGAGGCGTGACGGATGCGTGGGTCGCCATCAACGCCGCCTGGGGCTCGAACTGGGTCGGTGCGTTCAGCGATGACGAGCGGATTGACCTCATCGGCCGCCAGATGGTGGCATGGCAGGCGCGCGGGATCCGGCCGACCAAGGTGTGGATCGGCGACCCCATGAGTTGGAACACCCCCCGAGCCGTTGAGTCCACTCTGGCCCGCGTTCTCGACGCCTTCCCGTGGGTGCGTGACGTGCACCTGCACCTGCACGACGGACGCGGCATGGCGCCGTTGTCCGCCTACATCGCGATGCGCACCCTGGGGTCGCAGCACACGCTGTGGATCGACACCTCGATCGGCGGCATGGGCGGCTGCCCCTACTGCGGCAACGGCCGGGCGACGCGGATGATCCCCACCGAGGACTTCGTCCACCTTCTCGAGGCGGAGGGGTACGAGACAGGCGTCGATCTCCTGGCCCTCATCGAGGCCGCGCACCTGGCCGAGGAGATCGTCGGCCACGAGTTGTACGGGCATGTGAGCAAGGCCGGTCCACGACCCACCGGCACGGCGCTTTACGACATGGACATGCCGCTCGTGGAGACCATCGAGGAGGCGCAGCACTTCCGGCTCGGCTCCTCGGTGTACGACGCGTGCATGCGGCCATGGAAGCAGCCGGTTCGCTCCGCGGACCGGGATGCCGTCGAGGCCGAGTGGCCCCGAACGGTCGAGACCAGCAACACTGAAGGAGATAGGGCGTGACGGCGATGTCGCAGGCAGGATTCGGCTCGCTGCGCGGACTGCGCGTGGTGGAGATCAGCACGTCCGTGGCCGGACCGCTCGTAGGCGAGATCCTCGGCGACCTAGGAGCCGAGGTGATCAAGGTGGAGCAGGTGGGCAAGGGCGACGACACGCGCGGCTGGGCGCCCCCGAGCATGGACGGCGAGTCGATCACGTTCATGTCGCTGAACCGCAACAAGGCCAGCCTCGAGCTGGACTACAAGACGCCGCAGGGCAGCGAGGTGCTGGCCCGGCTCCTGGAGTCCGCCGACATCCTCGTCCAGAATCTGCGTCCAAAGGCACTCGCGAAGGCCGGCTTCGGCAAGGAGCGCCTAGAGGAGCTCAACCCGCGGCTGATCTACTGCGAGATCACCGGCTTCGGCCGCACCGGGCCGAAGAGCAGCGACGCCGCCTACGATCCGCTGCTCCAGGCGTACTCAGGCATCGTGAGCATGGTGCCGACTGCCGACGGGTCACCGGTCCGCGTGCCCCTGTCGATCCTCGACCGAGGCAGCGCCATGTGGGCGGTGATCGGCATATTCGACGCCCTGCGCCGCCGCGACCAGACCGGCCGCGGCACGCATGTCGAGACGTCACTGCTCCAGACGGCGATGTCATGGCTGAGCGTCCAGCTCCTCTCGGCCGCGGCGGGGCATGAGAAGCGCAAACCGCTGGGGTCCGGTCACGATGGCGTCGTTCCCTACGGGGCGTTCCCGGTATCCGACGGCTACATCTTCCTGTCGGCCGGCAACCAGGCGATCTGGGAGCGCTTCCTCGGGGCCACTGACGAATTGCGACTGCAGGATCGCGAGGGCTTCCGATCCAACCTGGAGCGTGCGGCCAACCGTGAGCTCGTCGAGGCGACCGTGAGCGACGTGACGCGGAAGTACGCAATGACCGACCTCATCGCCTTGCTCGAGGCCGCCCGCGTGCCGTGCTCTCCGGTGCAGCACGTCGAGGACATGCCGGGCGATCCCCAGGTCCAGGCGCTCGGCATCCTTGAGCCGATGCCGCACCCGATCGCCACCCAGCACCAGATCGTGAACCTGCCCCTCACGTTCAACGGCGATCATGCTCGTCATCAACGATGCGCTCCGTTGCTCGGCGAGGATACGGAGTCCGTTCTGGCCAGCCTGGGCTACGGGGCGGACCGCATCGCTGAGTTCTTCTCCACCGGAGTGGTCGCCCACACCCAGCAGCGACAGGACGGATGAACAGATGACCGACGTACCGACTGACGTTCTCGAGACCCGGACCATGGGTCGCACCCGGTTGCTGACGCTGAACCGTCCCGAGCGGCGCAATGCCCTCAACCGGGCGCTGAACGACGCTCTGGCTGAGGCGGTCATCGAGGCCGACCATGATCCGGAGATCTACGCGATCGCGATCACCGGAGCCGGGACGACATTCTGCTCCGGCGCAGACCTGCAGGACGCCAGGGACCTAGCCGATGCGGGCAAACCGTTCTACGGACCCCTGCACAACACCCGACGCAGCCTGTTCGAGGTGATGATCGACTCCCGCAAGCCGACGATCGCGATCGTCAACGGACCCGCGGTCGCAGGCGGCTTCGAACTCGCCCTGTCCTGCGACATTCGCATCGTCGCCGAGTCGGCGTTTTTCGCCGTGCCGGAGGCCAAGCGGGGTCGCGGTGCGCACTTCGCCTCCGTCGCCCTGCCCACGTTGGTGCCTCTCGGCGTGGCGATGGAGTGGCTCTACACCGGCCGCCGGGTCCCGCTCGACGAGGCCGAACGCTGGGGACTGGTGAACCTCACTGTTCCCAACGATTCCCCGGTCGACTCCGCGATGTTGTTCATCGACGAGATAACGTCCTCGGCGCCCCTATCGCTGCAGCGCCTGAAGCTGACAGCACGCCGCAGCCAGGGCATGTCGCCCCGGGACGCGATTAGGCTGGACATCGGACCAGACGTCTACATGTCCGAGGACCAGAAGGAAGGCGCGCGCGCATTTCTCGAGAAGCGCGAGCCACGCTGGCAGGGCCGCTGATGCTCGAGTCCGTCGACGTCTTCTACGGCGGAGGGTTCCACACCACGCGAGCTGGTATTCGGGTGGACCTCGTCGACCCGTCGACCGAGGAGGCCTTCGCCTCCGTGGGCGTCGCAACGGCCGACGATGTCGATCCCGCCGTGGACGCGGCGCAGACGGCCTTCGACGACTGGGCAGGGCTGACCTTCGCCGAGCGAGCCAGCGTGATCGATCGCATCGTGCGCGCCTGGCGTGGGCGTGCGGATGACATCGCAGCGAGCGTGAGCCGTGAGATGGGCATGCCGTTTGCCAACTCACTGCTCTCAAACGGCACCGGCTCGGCGCGCAACTTCGAGTACTTCGCGGACATGGCGCGGGCATTCGACGCCGAGCAGCGCCGGACCGCGCTCTCGTTCCCCGGCGAGTCCCTCGTGCGTTGGTCGCCGGTAGGCGTGGTCGCCGCTATCGCGCCGTGGAACTACCCGTGCTACCTCATGACGAGCAAGCTGGCGCCCGCCATGGCGGCGGGCTGCACTGTGGTGCTCAAGCCACCCATTGAGAACGGCGTCACTGCCAGGCTGATGGCCGAGGTCATGATCGAGGCAGAGGTTCCCGCCGGTGTCGTCAACATCGTCGTGGGAGACGTCGCTTTCGCCGAAGGTCTCGTGGCGCACCCCGACGTCGCCAAGATCGCCTTCACGGGATCCACCGCCGTCGGCAAGTACATCGGCGCCGTGGCGGGCGGCAGGCTGGCCAGTACCAACCTCGAGCTAGGCGGCAAGTCGGCGGCCCTCGTCCTCAACGACGCCGACCTCGAGCACACGGTTCGCGAGCTGCCGCCGCTGTCGTTCCGCAACAGCGGTCAGACGTGCTTCGCGCAGACTCGTGTGGTCGCCACCCCAGCGGTCTATGACGCCGTCGTCCAGGGCTTCGCTCAGTGGACGGCTGCGCAGACCTTGGGCCCAGCCTTCGCCGAGACGACGACGCTGGGCCCGCTCGCCTCAGCTCGACAGCGCGCGACCGCCCACCGCTTCATCGACTCGGGGCTGTCCTCGGGCTTCCGGCTGGTAGCTGGAGGGCGGGACGCGGAGATCCCCGGCACCGGCTACTTCGTAGCCCCCACGGTGTTCGCCGATGTCGACAACGACAGCGAGCTGGCACAGGAGGAGGTCTTTGGGCCCGTGGTGTGCATCATCCCGGCAGCCGATGAGGACGATGCGATCCGGATCGCCAACGACTCGCGTTACGGACTTGCGGCAACCGTGTGGACCCGCGACACCGACCGCGGCATCCGCGTGGCCCGGCGACTGCAGGCCGGCACTGTCGGCATCAACGGCTACCGCCCGGATCTGGCCGCGCCATTCGGTGGCGTGAAGGAGAGCGGGTGCGGACGGGAGAACGGCCTCGAGGGACTGCACGAGTTCCTGCGACCGGACTCGGTGTATGTCTTCGACACTGCGAGCGGGAGACCATGACAGCCCTGTCGCAGGCGCTGGCCATCGTCGAGCACGTTCGGACAAGTGCGGAGGAGTCCGGACTGCGCGTGAGCTGCAGCGTCGTGGACGCGCAAGGACACGAGATCGTCACTATGCGCATGGACCGTGCCACGTGGTTCACACCAGGTATCGCCCGGGTCAAGGCCCAAACCGCCGCCGCACTCAAGCGCGACACGTCCGCCCTCGGCGCGCTCCGTGAGGCGTTTCCCGACCTTCTCGACCAGGTGGGGGAGCAACTGTCCTTCACGCCGACCACGCTCTCCGGTGGCGTGATCCATGCGTCCGGCGTTGCCGTCGGTGTCAGCGGTGCCCATCCAGATCAGGACGTGAGCTTGGCCAAGGGCGCGATAGCGCACGTTCTCGACGGCTGATGCGCACCCGCCTCACCACCGCAGCTCGCTGACGCACTTCCAAGGAGAACGCCATGCTTCCCGCTCGGCTGCACGGGCGTCGCGGGCGGTGCAACTGCTTGTCACGCTGGGCGTGCTCAGCGCCTTCGGGCCAATGTCCACGGACCTGTAC
>WLOY01000039.1 GCA_009699015.1 Actinomycetota bacterium
CCTGAGTGATCGTGCCATTCGTAGGCGAAGCGGACGGCAATCCGATTGCCGTCGAAGGCCCAGAGTTCCTTGATGAGCCGGTAGTCGAGTTCTCTGGACCATTTTTGGGTCAGGAAGGCGTGGACCTCGGTTCGGCCCACCGGGAACTCCGAGCGGTTTCGCCAGGCGGTGTCCTCGGTGTAGACCTGAACGACCCGATCAGGGTCACGCGAATTCCAGGCATCCTCTGCCATTCGCACCTTCTGCGCGGCGGTCTCGCGATCGAACGGCGGTGTTGGCTGCTTGGCTTCCATTTGTGCTCCGACAGCGTTGGGCCACGTGCGGGTCGCATCAGAAAAGTGATTCGACCCGCACGCTGGGGGTTATGGAATCGCTACGCCCAGCACGAGGAGCACTGGGATGAGGAAGAAGGTGAAGATGGCGGTGATCATGAGGATGATGCCGAGCACCTTGGGCTTCATCTTGCCGTAGGTCGTCAGGGCGATACTGAGGAACGCGATGACCCACCAGATGAGGATGAGGGTGAAGGTGGTGCTCCCGGAGAAGAAGTTCAGCCAGGCGAGCGGCAGGATCGCCGTGGGGATGGCAAGGTTGCCGACGACCCGCAGGTCGAGATCGAGGATCTCGGTGAGACCGAGGGCGATGAAGAAGAGGCCATAGAACGCGATGAGGCCGGCGAGCAGGAGCGATGGATCTGCATCGATCGGTCGCGCCGCAGTGATGTAGATGCCGACGATCAGGTCGACGATACCGGCGACAAGAGCGATCCAGCCCGCCGAGACGATCGGGCTCTTCTTCCCTTCTGCTGCATTGGCTCCGATGCCGAGGAAGAACATGGCCTGAACGAAGACTGCCAAACCGGTAATAACAAACACCATTGTGATTGGGGGCACCGGGTGCTCCTCTCATGAAATGGCCGGATCTTTCCGATCCGACACAGGTAAATCACGAAAGTAGAGAGGTAAGGGCCGGGCGTCAATGACATTGGTGACATTTCTTTGCCGGAGTGTTGCCAAATCATGACAAAGTAGGGCGAATCGCCCATCGGCGATGGTGTGGACGCGGTCGAGTTATGACGAACGCGTCAAGCCAGTCACGGTGGTGGTGCGAAGGTCCAAGGCGACCCGAGACTCGGATCCAGCCGTTACCGTGATGACGCCGGTGGTGTCGATGGCTCCGACCCGAGCGGCGGCCAGCCCAGCTTCGAGGAACACGTCGATGCAGCACTGCGTCGTGCCGGGATCGCAGGTGAGGAGGAATCCGAAGCAGGGGAAGCAGTTGCACCAACGAGCGAGCGGCACTCCGGGCGGGGTCGGCAGGACCTCGAGATCGATGTCGGCTCCGAAAGAGCCCCATTCGAGCAGCATGGCCAGCGAGCCGAAGAGCCCGGCCATGCTGATGTCCTTCGCAGATGCGGCCAAGCCGGATTCGGCGATGCGGGCGAGCAGGCGGACATCATCGCCGAGGCGGGCCCCGCGCTCGGCAAAGGAGGCGAAGAAGGGGAAGTCCTCGCGCATGACGCCTTCGGTGCACGCGGCAACGACGAGGTCCTGGCCGGCAGCGACATTGGTCGTGGACAGGACACTGTTGGTGTGTCCGAGGGCGAAGGCCGAAACCGAGGGCGGCCCCTGCGTGATGGTGAGATGCCCCCCCACGATCGGGACCCGGTAGAGGTCCGCTGCGTATCGCATCCCATCAAGGATCTCCCGGGCTACCGCCTCGTCGGCCACGATCGTGTCGACGATGGCATCGGGGATCGCACCCATGGCCGCGACGTCGTTGACGTTCGCGAGAATTGCGGCGATCCCAGCGCCTCGGGGATCTGCCTTGACGAACGGCGGCCAGAGCGCCTCACCGCAGACGATGGCGGTTGTTCCACCCATCGCCACTGCGGCGCCGTCGTCGCCCGGACCCTCGAGGAATCCAGATGGCCCGATCGCGTCGCTCACCATCCCGATGGAACGCTTCGCCTCGATCGAGGGGTTGGCCGCAACGGCAGCGACGAGTTCGTCGAGTTCCTCGGCGGCGATTCTCCCTTCATGCATGCGTTGCTCCGATCTGGGCATCAGTGCCGTGGGGACGGGTGGCTTGGGGTGAAGTGCCGAGGTGTCGATTCAACCGTACGCTGGGGGTGGCGGTCCGCGCGAATGGCGGGTCCCGCGAAAGGGTGTCGTAAAGTGAATTCCTGCGTAGTATAGGAGACATGATGCCGGACTTCCTGGGGCTCCCAGACCTGCCTCAAAAGCCGCGCACCCGGGGCATGACTCATGTGCTTGACAAGGGGATCCCTGTTGCGGCCATGGCGGACCACCTCGCATCGCACGTGGACTTTGTGGATGTGTGGAAGTTCGGCTGGGGCACGGCCTACGCCGAGCGTCATCTGGCGAAGAAAATAGAACTGCTGCGAAGCCACGGGGTGACCGCCTGCTTGGGCGGGACCCTTCTGGAGATCGCCTGGGCGCAGGGAAAGTCCGAAGCATGCCTGGATTGGGCGTCCGGGGTCGGGTTCGAGGGCGTTGAGGTATCGCGTGGGACGGTGCCGATGGGCACCGATGAGAAGCAGGAACTCATCGCTGTCGCCGCGCAGCGCTTCACTGTTTTCGCTGAGACGGGCTACAAGAGCGCGGATCGAATCCTGCTCGCCGCCGAATGGCATCAGGAGATCATGGGGGATCTTGAGGCTGGCGCGCGGTTCATCGTCGCCGAGGGGCGCGAAAGCGGCACCGTCGGTGTCTACGATGCCGACGGCAAACCCAGGCCCGACATCATCGACGCTGCGATCCGCGGCGCCGGGCTCGCGCGAACGTTCTTCGAGGCGCCCCGAAAGGACCAGCAGGCCTGGTTCATCAACATGCACGGGCCCGAGGTGAACCTGGGCAACGTGGCTCCCGATGATCTCCTTCCCCTTCAGACCCTGCGCCTGGGCCTGCGCGCGGACACAGCGCTGAGAAACCTCGCGGAGCAGCTTTCCACCGGTCAACCGACGTGACGACCCTCACGCGCGATCGCCTGCGCGAGATGTCGAACGTGGTGCCGAGCGCCTATCGCGGGGTTGCCGTCACCTCGGTCGAAGGCCCGCTCACCCACGCGTCGATCATCGAGCACTTCACCGGACGGGAGATCTACCGCCGCACGCGTTTCATCGTGGCACGCGAGCCCGGGGTCGGAACATGGATCCTGGCGGTCGAGCGCGCAGACCCGACCCCACTCTTCTCGGCTGCGACAAGTGTCGAGGTCCTCGCCGAGCCAAGCGAGTGCGCCTACGTGATCGAACCCGATATCGATACGGCGGTTCCATCGAACCTCGCCCGGGTCGCGATCACCAAGGCACCGGCGGCGAAGGCCGTCGTGGTGGAGGGCCGCTATGCGCACGTGAACTTCATCCTGAACGCCGCACCCCTGTCCATTCGCGTCACCGAGGTCACCCCGCCCTTCCCGGCCAAGCTGTTCGATCAGGTGTGCCGACTCCTCGACGTCGCCGAGGAACTCGTCCCGATGGTGGCGCGCCTTGACGCCGTGACCTTCGACGAGCTTGCGAAGCAGGCACCGAGCGGGGAGTACCTCCTGCCGTGCCGGGGGTCGGCCGTCGACATCGATGGCGCTGAAGTCGCCTACCTCGATGAGCGGCCAACTCGCTCGGACTGGACCCTGCTCGGGTGCGACCGCTCGCTGGAGATCCACGAGTGGTTCTACGGTGACCGGCCGCCGAACGTCTCGATGTGCCCACGCAAACGCCCGGACGAACTCAGCGGGCCGTCGCTCGTGAAGTGCTGCCTCATCGAGGAAGCGATCGATGTCGAAGGGGGCCGGGTTGTGGTGCCCTGGGGTGCCTCCTTGGAGCAGGTCAGGGAGGGCTTGAGGGAACTGGCCCGCTATTGGGAGCCGACGTGGGCACCCGTCTGACGGACTCGCTCATCTACCGTCATTCCTGGACGACCCCGGCCCTCGACTCCATCTTCGAGGAAGCCAACCGCCTCCAGTCATGGCTGGACATCCTCGTGGCACTCGCCAGTTCCCAGGAGGAGTCCGGCATTGTCCCGCCGGGCGTTGCCCAGGCAATGCGCGACGCTGCCAGGGTCGAGGATCTCGACCTTGAATCCATCGCCGACGAGACTCGTCGCACGTCGCACTCGACCCTCGGACTCATCCACGGACTGCAACTATTGGTGCCGGAGGAGATCCGCGAGTTCGTGTACTACGGCGCCACCGTGCAGGATCTCACGGACACCTGGTTCGGCATTGCGATGCGTGATACCGGTGCGATTGTCCGGGCCGACCTCGTCAGGGTCGAGCGGGCGTCCGTCAGGCTCGCGCGCGCTCACCGCGACACTCCGATGCCTGGCCGTACGCACGGGCAGCCGGGAACTCCCATCACCTTCGGATTCAAGGCGGCCGCTTGGGCGGATGAGGTGGCCCGAGGAATCGAACGACTGGATGAGTCCGGGAGGCGCTGGGCGGTCGGGCAACTCGCCGGCTCCACCGGTGGCCTAGCGTTCTTCGGGGAGCATGGCACGCGGGTCCGTGCCCGCTTCTGCGAGTTGCTCGGCCTCGAGGATCCCGGAATGTCATGGACCTCGACCAGGGATCGCATTTCCGAATTCGGAACCGTGATGGCCATGGCATCGTCAACGCTTGCGCGGATCGGCAATGAGATCTACGAACTCCAGCGCCCTGAGATTGGGGAACTCGGCGAACCGCGTGACGAAGCGGCCGTTGGCAGCATCACGATGCCGCACAAGCGCAACCCTGAGTTCAGCGAGCACCTCGACACCCTCGCCCGAATCGCTCGCGCCGCGTCCGGCGTCCTCGTCGAGGGGATGGTCGCCAGCCATGAGCGTGACGGAAGGGGCTGGAAGGCCGAATGGGTGATGCTTCCCGAGGTCGCGCTCACCACGGGCACCGCCGCCTCCCTTGCGGCCGCTCTCGTCGAGGGCCTCGAGGTCAACGCGGCCACCATGCTCGCCAACGTGCGCGCGACGGGCACGTCAGGGACCGAGGCAGTGCTCGTCGCCCTGTCCTCTCGTATCGGCAAGCACCGCGCTCAGGCGCTTCTCCAGGAGGCGCTCGCGAGCCTTCGCGGCGACGAGAATGCGGGTGAGGTCGCCGCCCTCATCGCCGCAGCGACGGGCGAAGACAAGGATGTGATCCTGCGCTGGATGGAGGCACCGGCAACGACCGGTGCACTCATCGACGTCTGCCTCGCCCGACTCGAGGACCGCGAGCGATGAACCCGACCCAGCGACACGCCCGCTTCCCGCTCGGGGTCCGTCCGACGCCGCTCCATCGAGCGATCCGGCTTCGTGAGGATGCCTCGCTCCTCCTCAAGCGCGACGATCTCACCGGATTCGGCCTCGCAGGCAACAAGGCGAGGCCACTTGAGTTCCTCATGGCGGATGCACTCGCGCGAGGGTGCGACGTGGTCGTGACCGGCGGTGCGCCCGCGTCCAACTTCGCAGGCGCCTGCGCCCACGCGGCCTACATCGCCGGCCTCGACTGCGAGGTACTCGTCGCTAGCGGCCCGGCGTCGTCCATGCCGCTTCAGCTGGCCCGCGCCTGCGACGCGTCCGTCCGTCCGGTCGAGTGCGATCGCAGTGCCGTCGATGATGCAATCCAGACGCGGGCGGGCGAACTCGAGTCGCAGGGACGGCGTCCGTATGCCGTTCCGCGTGGAGGAGCGACCGCTGTCGGGGCCTTGGGCTTCGCTGACGCCGCGGTCGAAGTCCGCGCGCAGCTCGATGATCTCGGAATCGATCCGAGTCGGGCCACGATCGTCCTTCCCGTTGGGTCCGGTGCCTCACTCGCAGGGTTCATGGCAGGAAGTGCCGCAATGGAGATCGACTGGCGCGTGGTGGGGGTGTCGGTGAGCCGACCATCAGCCCAGATGACGGCCCAGGTCATGAGCCTGTCGACTGGCTGCTCTTCGCTCATGGGAACGAGCCCAGCGCCACCGGGCGCATTCACGCTCGTCGACTGTTCGCAGGATAGCGATGCGCTCGAGGGTGACGGGGGAGGTGCCCGGTTGATGCGGGAGTCCGAAGGCATCCTCCTCGATCCGCACTACGGGGTCCCCGCCTTCGACGTCGCCATGCAACTGCACGCCACGGATCGGGAGCCGGTCGTGCTCTGGCAGACCGGAGGTCTACCGGCCGCCATCGAGTTCGTCGGGGTCAGCGACTCGCGTGTGATGGGGCGGCAATGACCAGGGAGCGCGATGATCTGGCGGCGTCAGGCTATGCGTGGGAGATCGCCGATGCACCGGTGCTCCACGATGCCCTCAACCTCGCGGACCTCGAGCATGCCCTTGAATTGAGGGCGATCGGAGCCCTCACCGACACGGACGCGAAAACCCTGATTCGCGGACTCCTCATGCTGCACGGCATCCCGTGCGAAGAAGTCGGGTACGACCCTTCACAGGGGGAACTGGTGACCTCGCGGGAGGCCTACCTCGCGGACAGGATCGGCGACGTGGCCGGATACCTGCGCGCTGGCCGAACCCGGCGCGAGGCGGTCCGCACCGCCTTTCGGATCGTGGTGCGCCGCCAGGTGCTCGATCTCGTCGTTGATGCCTGCGAACTCGCGACCATCGTGTGCGACCGCAGTGAGGAGCATGCGCGAACCCTCATGCCCGACTACACCTACCTGCAGCCCGCGCAGGCATCGACCTTCGGCCACTACCTGCTGTCATTCGCTGATCCGGTGTTGCGCGACGCCCAACGACTCATGACGGAGTACGCGAACGTCAATCAGAGCCCGGCCGGATCAGGGGCGGCGAACGGATCCCCCTTGATCAAGGACAGGGAGGGCGCGGCCGAGGCCCTGGGCTTCAGCGCCCCGGCGGAGCACATCCGCGACGCGATGTGGCAGACCGATCCCTTTTCGCACGTGCTCTTTCACGCGACGTCACTCGTCCTTGCTGAGGATCGCCTTGCAGAGGACCTCGAGATCTTCGCCAGCCGTGAGTTCGACTTCGTTGCCCTGGCCGACAACGCCGTCCGCCCGAGCGTGCTCATGCCGCAGAAGCGCAACCCCTATGCCCTCACCGTCGTGCGGGGATCGGCGGGGATCATGATCGGCCGGCTCACCGGCCAACTCGCTCTCGCCAAGGCTCCGTCAGCGCGCAGCGACACGTTCATCTACGCCTACGGCGAGGTTCCGCGTGCCCTCGATCTTGCCGGTCGCGTCACGAGACTGCTTCGCAGCGTGATCGCCGGGCTCACGGTGAACGAGGCCAGGATGGCGGGGGCCCTGGACGGGGGTCGTACCGAGGCAGCAGATCTCGCCACTGTGGTGATGCGGCGATGCGGGCTCGACTACCACCGTGCGCACGACGTGGTTGCCCAGGCAATCGCGCGCACGCAGGACGGCGCCAGCGTTGCCGATGGTCTCGCCACATCGTTGAACGAGATCGGGATCGATTCAATGTTGATCACCGAGTCGGACATGGCTGCGGTCCTCGATCCGTCAGCGCTCGTCGAGAGCCGCGATTCACTCGGCGGGAGCGCCTATGCCTCGATCATGTCGATGTGTGCCCGACGCCGCGCGATCGCGGACGTGCTTCGAGGGCAGGCGCTGAGCGAACGAGCGCGCATCGAGGAGCGCGAGTCATCTGTCGTCGAACGTGCACGTAAAGCATCCATCGCCTGAACCATCCATCGCCTGAACCATCCATCGCCTGAACCATCCATCGTGTGAAAAGGGAGTCCAGAAATGTCCGTGGCCCAGCGTGAACTGCCGACCGAAGCGAACATCATCAACCTTGGACTCCCCCTGTTCGCCGAGGCTGTTCGCGAGCAGGGGGCAACGGTGACCCATGTCGACTGGGGAGTCCCTTCGGGAAGTGAACCTGAAGTGGTGGCTGCGCTCACACGCTCGTACGGCGTGCGATCGGTGGCATTCGATGTCGCGAACGCTGAGGTCATCGCGAGGCTGGACAAGGCGTCACCCATGCTCACCGGGGTTGCGCCCGCTGGAGAGGTCATCCCGCGCCTTGGTGACCGCATGCTCCTGCATGCGGGCCCGCCCATCGAGTACGGCTCTGTGTGCGACCCTCTGCGGCGCTCGATGCGGGCTGCGGTCGTCGCCGAGGGGTGGGCGCTCGACGTCGAGAGTGCCGAATCCCTTCTGGCATCCGGCAAGGTGCTCCTCGGGGCTGCGAACGACCATGACACGGTGGTACCGATGGCAACTGCCCTCGGTCCGACAACGCCGGTCTGGGTTGCGGATAATCGCGAGGCAGGCACGCGCGGGTTCGCGCCGGTGAATCAGGGTCCGGGGGAGGTGCCCTGGTTTGGCCGGGAGACCCCGGCCGCGGTGGCCCGGCTCATCTTCCTGCGCGATATCGCCCAGCCGCGCCTGGCGAGGATCCTCGAGGGCCTCGCCGAGTCGAAGGGCCCGCTCGACATCATGTCGATGGCCGCTCAGGGCGTTCAGATGGGCGACGACGTCCATATGCGCACGCAGGCAACGACGAACCTCCTCGTTCGGGAGATGCTGCCGTTCATCGCGGCACTAGGCGATGACGCGGGCTCCTTGGAGTTCGCAGATTACCTCTCGAAGAACCACCTGTTCTATCTCACGATTGCCATGGCGGCTGCGAAGTCGCTCACCCTCTCCGCCCAGCAGGTGCCGGGGTCGACGGTGGTGACGTCGATGGCGCGCAATGGCACGACCTTCGGTGTGAAGATCGGGGCCTCGCAGGTCTGGCACATCACCGATGCCCCGCCGGTGGCTGACGCCCTGTACTACGCGGGATTCAGTGATCGAGATGCTGCGCTCGACATCGGCGACAGCGCGGTCCTTGAGCTCGTGGGCCTCGGCGGAGCAGCCGCAGCCGGCTCACCGGCCGTGGCGGCGTTCCTCGGTGGGTCGATGGCTGATGCGGCGCGGGCCACTGACGAGATGACTCGGGTCTGCCTCGCAGACAGCACCAGGTTCAAGATTCCCGTGCAGGGGTTTCGCGGTACGCCACTTGCGGTCGACGTCCGCAAGGTGGTCGAGACTGGCATCCGACCCAAGGTGACCACGGGGATACTCCACCACTCATCCGGCGGTGGGCAGATCGGTGCGGGGGTCGCGACGGCCCCCATCGAGGGGTTCCGTGCGGGGCTGTTCGCCCTTGATGACGACGGCGCCGGGATGTGAGGCCACCGCCCGATGTCGGATGTGCGGTCAAGGACGCCGTCGCGACGGACGGGCAGGGCGAGGTCATCGCGGTCTTCTCGCGAGCGAGTTACATCGCCATAGGCGGCAACGTCTTTGCCCTGCTATCGACGTCCGAGTCCAGCGGCCCGCTCCACGCCCGGTTCCGGGACCCACCGCGAGTTCGGCTCGGTGATCGGGCTGCCGTTCTCGGCGGCTGCCTATACATCGGGGGTGTGCTGGTGGATCTGCCAGCCCGTTTCTGGGAGCCGGCACCGCTGGCGAGCGGCGCACCGATCGCGAGGATGCTCGGGGCTGTCCTTATGCACGAGCCGGTCCTTGACCTCGGGTCGGGTGCGGACAACTCGATCCAGACGTCACTTGAGCGTGCGATGGATCGAGGCGGGCTTGGGGAGGCATGTAGGTGGGTCTTTGGACGCGGTGCTGGGCTGACCCCGTCCGGAGATGACGTGGCCGCCGGCCTTTTGATGGCGGACGCGTTACTCGGCCTGAGCGATGAGGCGGTGAGACTTGCGATCGTGGCCGTTGCACCGACACACGCGATCTCCCGTGCCTTTCTCACCTGGGCGGCCCGCGGCCAGTCGATTGAGCCCCTGCACCGACTTCTTGCAGCGTGCGCTCGCGAGGACCTCGACGCGGCCCGCAGTGCGCGAACTGAGCTCGCGGCGATCGGGCATACCTCAGGCCTCGACCTCGCCTACGGGGCGCTCGTCGGGTTCAGGCGAGCCCCGGATGAGGCGGCTGCCGCTCGCCCTGCTCTCCGGATGACGAGCAGGGCGCTGGCCCAGATCACCGCGTAGATCGAGACGATGATGTAGCCGAACGTCTCGAAATGGGCGCTGAGCGAAGCGACCGGTGTCAGGACCGTCAAACCCGCCTCGCGCACGAGGACCTCCGAGAGGTAGACGACCCCGATGATGGTGGCGATGGCCGCGGTGACGGCAGTCATGACGAGGTTCAGGCCGATGCGCTGCTGTGTCGCATCGGTGGTGGATGCGTACACGTGGACCATGGCGATCGAGTCGATGGTGTCGAACAGGCTCATGCCGGCGGCGAAGAGCAGCGGTAGGGCGATGAGCGCTCCGAATGGCAGTGCCCCGCTCGCGGCCCCCTCCGCCGAGAGGGTGAGGAGGGCCACCTCGGAGGCCGTCTCGAGCCCGAGGCCGAACAGGAAGCCGATGGGCAGCATCTGCCAGCTGGACCGCAGGTTTCGGTTGAGGCGTGCGCCGAGCAGGCGAGACATCGGGCCGCCCTGTCGCATTTGATCCTTCGCGTCGGCGTCGGTCAACGTGCCATCGCGAAGGCCCCTGTTCGTCCGCAAGAGCTGACCGAGCACCCGGAAGTTGAACCATGCGACGATGAGGAGGAATGCGGCCGCCGCAAAAGTCCCTATCCGACCGCCGATGTCCTGGAAGAGCTCCATGCCCTGACCGCTCAGGGCCCCTGCCGTGAGCCCCACGATGATGCACAAAATAAGGACCACGGCTGAATGCCCGAGGGCGAAGAAGAAGCCCAGTGCGAACGGACGTCGGCCGTTGTTCACCATGAGTCGTGCGCTGTCGTCAATGGCAGCGATGTGATCGGCGTCGAAGGCGTGACGGATCCCGAGCACGTAGGCGATGACGCCGATGCCCACATAGGCAGACCCCGCGGGCAAGGTGCGCGCGTATCCGAGGTAGAGCGCCCAGCCGGCGGCATTGAGAAGGAGGACTGCCCCTGCGATGAGGATGAGCGTTCTCTTGGAGCGTCCGGGCATGCGATGAAGGTTACCTGCGAGTGGATCTGCTGTCATGTACCTTGATGAATGTTCATCGTAGGTTGATGAACGCGGCCACTGACCACTGAACGGTATCTAGAGGGAGGCCCGATGGCGGATGACCGGTTGGTCACGGCTCGATGGGCGGGCGGCTATCAGGTCGACGTTCAGGCGGGAGAATTCGGCCTGCGCGTCGACGAACCCGAGAGAGTCGGCGGCACGAATACGGGACCACAACCGACTGACCTGCTCCTGAGCGCGGTCGCATCGTGCTTCGTGCTGTCGTTGGCGTATGCCGCCGCTAAGCGCGACATCGTGGTCGAGAGCATCGGGGTAGCTGTCACCGGCACGTATGAGGGTCCGCGTTTTTCGGGGATCCGGATAGAGGTCGACGTGGTTGCCCCTGATGATGTGGTCGCGACGCTCATCGCAGCGGCGGAGCGGGTCTGCTACGTCACGAACACCCTCAAGCGGCCACCGGAGATCACCGTGGTGAACCGCGGAGCCGGTTAGCCGTTGCGGAGGGCGACCCACAGCAATTCGGCGGCCTTCTTGCTTTGGTTTCGCCAGTGGTGCGGGACATCGCCATTGAAGTGAAGTGAATCGCCGGGTCCCATGGTGAGCTCTTGCTCACCAACCGTGAACTGCACCTTGCCGCTGAGGACGAAGACCAACTCCTCGCCCGGGTGCTTGAGCAACTTGGCTCCGCTGTCCGCGCCGGGAGCCATGGTCGCAACAGCCGCAGCGGCCTGGAACTGGCGGTAGGACCCGCTGATTCCGGTGAGGGCCAGTCCCTCATGTGGGGTGTAGACGGCGCGCCCGGTGCCGCCCTTCGTGAAGTGGACGGACTCCGGATGCGGGCCTTCTTCGGCGACGAAGTACCCGACAGGCACCCCGAGGGCGCCTGCGATCTTGAGAAGTGTTGTCACCGTGGGAACCATGCCGCTGCGTTCGATCTTGTGGATTGCCGCTGCGGAGACATCACTGCTCGTCGCCAATTGTTGGAGCGAGAGTCCCTGCGCCTTGCGAAGTGCCGCTATTTTCGGCCCGATCATGTTGACGATCTCTTCGCGCTGAACGGTGGCCTGCGCATGCGGCACGGACTTTGCGGGAGATTTTGGCTTCGCCCGAGAAGCTGGCATGGCTGCGTCTGTTGTGGGCTGATCTGTCAGCTTTGCGACCGTTCGTGCCACTGATACGCCTCCCGTGTGTTAGCCCTGATCGTATCCCAGCGCCGATGGATGGGGCATCCTCTGAGGTAGCGGGGAGCTCGCATCCACGAACTTCGAGCGATTATGGATTCCGTGAAAACGATTGACAGCCCCGTCGATATGTAGGATGGTGAACGCCTAGCAGCCTATTGTGTACGGCTTGAATCCTTATCTCAGACTGGAGCGACCTGTGGGTCAGCGCATTGTTGTAATCGGTGGCGGCGGCGGTGGCCTCGGTGCCGCCGGAGGCGCGAAGGCAGTTGATCCGGGTGCGGAGGTCATCGTCTTTACCGAGTACGAAGACGTTGCCTACAGCCCCTGTGGGATCCCCTTCGTCCACGGTAAGGAGATTCCGAGCTTCGAGGCGCTCTTCCTCGCTGACAAGCAGGCCTATGTCGATGCAGGCATCGACATTCGCTACAACACGACCGTCACATCGATCGATACCTCGAAGAAGACCGTTCAGGTCCTCGACGGGGAGCCCGTGGCTTACGACTCCCTCGTCATCGCCACCGGTTTCGGCTACGCAAATCCCGGGGTTCCGGGCGGGGACCTCGATGGCCTCTACTACGTCAAGAACATTCGCGAGGCCATGGAGTGGGACAAGCGACTCGATACCGTGAAGAAAGCTGTCGTGGTCGAGGCCGGACCTCTCGGAGTCGAGATGATCACAGCACTCGCCCATCGGGGTATCGAGACGCATGTGATCGATCCGAACCCCTGGGCCCTCGGCGAGGTGGCTGACCCTGACATCGTCGAACTCGTTCATGAGTCGTGGACCGAGCTCGGGGTTCAGATGCATTGGAACACCACGCTTGAGGCCTTCCTCGGTGACGACAAGGGGTCGGTACGCGGGGTCATGACATCAGGCGGCGAAATCGAATGCGACCTCGTCGTCGTCGCCACCCACAAGGTGCCGAACAATGCCCTGGCTGCAGCAGCAGGACTGAAGACTGGCAGCACCGGGGGCGTCATCATCGATGGTGGCATGAAGACCTCGGCGCCATCGGTGTGGGCCTGCGGCGACGTGTGCGAGGTGCCCCATGGCCTCGGCGGATTGCCGTTGCAGGGGCTCACCGGCAGCCACGCGTATGCGCAGGGCAAGGTCGCGGGAGCGAATGCCGCGGGTGGGTCGCGAACCTACAACCCTGTCTATGTTCCGTGGGGCATGGTGGCCGGCAAGTGGATGATTGGTGGCGTGGCGTTCGGTGAGGTCACGGCGGACGCCCTCGGCATGCCGCACGTCATCGGCATCGCCGACGGCATCTCGCGGGCGCGCTACTACCCGGGCGTGAAGAAGGTGCGGGTGAAGCTGATTGCCGAACCCGGCACCCTGCGTCTCATCGGGGCCCAGATGGTGGGCGGTGAAGGCATCAAGGAGCGAGCGGACTTCCTCGGTGTTGCAGTGAAGACCGGCCTCACCCTCTACGACCTCGCGACGATGGAGAACGTGTACTCTCCTCCGATCGGTGCGTTGAACGAGCCGATCGCCGTCGCGGCCCAAAAGGGCATTGCGGCATCGAAGGCTACGTGACATGCAGTCTCCATCGGCCTGGCTTCGGGTTAACGCGCAGCATTACCTGCTCCGAGACTCGCAGGCTCGCGTTGCACGCAGGCGCGGGTATGCACCGCCGAACACCGCGGGTTCGTTCTTCTGGACGAAGGTGTTCATCCCGATCTACCGGGTGATGCCATGGGGTCTGCGCAGGCGGATCATGGTGGCAATTCCCGGGAGCCACACGAAGCAGTGGGCAAAGCAAGGACTGCCGGAGGGTCCGGCGGTCTAGGTGGGTGTTACCAAAAGGAAAGAGGAGGACAAATGCCAAAGACCGTGCACAGAACTCTCCCGGCAGACGGCGAGTCGCTGTTCAATACCGAAGAGAAGCTCTTCCCAGACATCAAGGCCAAGCCAGGACAGAAGGCATTCGTCTTCATTCACACTGTGCCCTACGAGGGCTCGGTCCTGCTTGTTAACCTGTTGACCTCGACGCGCCTCGTGCGCAAGGGGTTCGACGTGAACATCGTCCTTTACGGCCCCGCGGTGCTTGCTGCCTCGGGCACGCGCGGCTACCCGGGTGTCGGCCAGGCGGCCTTCCCCGGTCACCTCGCGATCAACGAGCAGTTGAAGACCCTCATGAAGGAAGGTGCGACGATCTACGCGTGCCGGTTCGCCATGGGTGCCCTCTACGGTTTCGGCGAGGACGATCTCATTCCCGGTGTCGTCCCGTTCAACCCGCTTGACGTCCTTGATTCCGCGCTTACCGCGTGGACCGAGGGCGCGTTCCAGATGAACACCTGGACCGTTTAGTTTCCGTGACGCTGGTCGGGGACATAATCGTCCTCGACCAGCGACTGGAAGCCCGGTTCGCACTCGAGCGCTCGCACTGACCTGGAGGTAGACATGACTGGCATTCAAGCGGCAAGCGGTGTCGCCGATCTCGGCGGAGCAGAGGGTTGGGGTGTGGCACCTCTGCTCGATCCGGCTGAGCCGGTATTCAAGGAGGAATGGGAGGGCCGGGCGTTCGCGCTCTCACTCTTGTCAATGAGAATTTCGGGAACGAATCTCGACGCATTTCGCCATGCAATGAACCGGCTCGATTCGGAGCACTATTTTGATGACGGCTACTACGGTCGCTGGCTCTACGGCGCTGAGAACCTCCTCATGGACAGCGACATCATCGCTCCGGGAGCAGTGGAGGCAAGAGCGGCGAACATGACCGGTGGCCATGTGGATGAGCCTCCTGCCCCCGAGCCCCACAAGCCCGAGTACGCGCCCACCGCGGGCGGCTCCATCCGGGTAATCGAGGCACCCCAGCGCTTTCAGGTCGGCCAGCAAGTGCGTGCCAAGGTCATGCAGGCGCCGGGCCACACGAGGCTGCAGAAGTACACACAGGGGCATGTTGGCGTGGTGGCGATCGTCGAGCCGGCGCAGATCCTGCCCGATACCCATGCGCACTTCATCGCTGAGAATGCCCAGTGGGTGTACACCGTCAGCTTTGATTCCAAGGAGTTGTTCGGCCCCGCGGCGGAGCGGTTTACTCTCAACACTGACCTGTACGAGGACTACATGGAGGAAGCATCATGAGCACCGACGTCAGCGCCGATCGCATTCCGATCAAGCTTCGCGCGGAGGCCCTCGAGCAACTGCTCGTCGAGCGCGGCCTCGTCGATCCGAATGTCATGGACTCCTTCATCAAGACCTACGAGAAGGACGTCGGCCCGCTGAACGGCGCGAAGGTGGTCGCCAAGGCCTGGACGGATCCTGAGTTCAAGGCGCGCCTCCTCGAGAACGGCACGACGGCTGTCGCGGAACTCGGCTTCAAGGGGCCGCAGGGGGAGCACATCGTCGTGGTCGAGAACACCGACACCGTTCACAACGTCGTCGTGTGCACCCTGTGCTCCTGCTATCCCTGGCCGCTCCTGGGCCTGCCCCCGACCTGGTACAAGGACCCGGCGTATCGAGCGAGGGTCGTGAAGGAGCCGCGCACGGTGCTGGCGGAGATGGGCTTGACGCTTCCGGAGAGCACCGAGGTCACGGTCTGGGACAGCAGTTCCGAGGTGCGGTTCTTCGTGCTGCCGCAGCGTCCTGCCGCATCCGAGGGGATGTCCGAGGAAGAGCTCGTGGCAATCGTGTCGCGCGACGCGATGGTCGGCGTGGCCGTTGTGGGTGCATGATGTCGGCAGTCATCGAACTCGATATTGAGGGGCCGGCGGCCCCGCCGCGGGCGAATGGCGAACTCGTCTTCGCTGAGCCCTGGGAGAGCCGTGCGTTCGGGCTGGCGATGAGCCTGAACGAATCTGGCGTCTTCACGTGGGACGAGTTCCGCGAGGAGCTCATTGCGGCCATCTCCTCCTGGGAGCAGTCCGCTCAGCCGGGTGACTGCTACAGCTACTACCAGTGCTGGCTCACCGCGCTTGAGCGGATCTCCATCACGCACGACCTCATCCCAGCCCATTCGCTGCGCGAGCGGGCTCAGGAGCTGGCCGATCGACCCGCGGGCTACGACCACGGCCATGATCACGATCACGATCATGACCACGATGATCACGACGATCACGATCACTGAACCGACGCCCAACTGAACCGCCGCTCAACTGAACCGACGCCCAACTGAACCGGTAGCTCAGAGAAGTTCGGCGTACAACTGCGCATGACGCGCGGCAGATGCGTCCCACGTGTAGCGGGGCACGACCTCGCTGCCTGCGGCGACGAGTGTCGCGCGCAATGCGGGGTCGAGGATCAACTCCTCGAACGCATTCGCCAGTGCCACCGGGTCTGAGACCCGGGGGAGCAGGGCATTGACGTGGTCGGTGAGGAATTCGCCAAACACCGGGATGCTGCTCGCCACGACCGGCAAATCGGCAGCGAGGGCCTCGAGGGCGACGAGGCCGAATCCCTCCTTGACGGAGGGGTAGGCGAGAATGTCGGCGGCCCTGAACCACTGCGCGAGCGTGAGGTCATCGACCGTGCCGACCTGGATGACGTCCTCGCCCAGTGCCAGCCCCAGGCCTGGCAGCAGGGCGAGAGTCTGGAGGCGGTAGGCCTCGTAGTCCTGGAACGAATGGCCGCCGAGGATGACGAGCACGACCCGGCGCCCGCGGGCCCGAAGCAGGCCGACAGCCTCGAATAGCTCGCGGCTGCCCTTGCGCGGCTCTACGCCGCCAACGGCGAGGAGGACCGTCCGATCCTCCGCTCGGACGGAGTCGCGTAACTGTGATCGCACTTCGTCACTGATCGGCGGGAACCGGTCAGTCCGCACCCCATTGTGGACGATCTGAGCGTCGACCCCGTAGTCGCGCAGGAGGGTTTCCTGCCATGCTCGGCTGACGACAAGCACGTGATCGGGTTCGAGGATCGCCTTGCGCTGACAATCGATGAGAGCGGCAGTCGTGAAGTCATCAACGTGATGAACGGTGCGCACGACAGGCGGGCCGGCGCCGGCATCGCGCACCCGGGCCGCTGCCCTGGCTGAAATGCAGTCCTGCGCATGGAGGAGGTCGAAAGCCGAGGGGGTTGTGGCCAGTCCTCGTGCCATCGAGTCGACGGATGCGAAGACCTTGTCGTCGAGGGTCGTCGCGCCTTCGATGGCAGGAAAGAGGGTGAATGGGACGGACGTTGGTCGGAAGAAGGACTCGCCGGGTCCTCCGAGGGCGAAGAGGTGGACGTCGATGCCCCGAGCCTGCAGCGCCTCGGCTAGCTCGAGGGAATGGACGACACCGCCCCGTGGCTTCGTCGAATAGGTGAGGATGCCGAGCCGACCCTGAAACGTCACAGGGAGAGACTACGTTTTGCCCGGTCGCGCGAGGCAATGGCTCCTGCGGCGATGGCCGCACGAGCGTTGGTCTCCGTGACGAGGCAGCCGGCCTCAACGAGCTTCGCGACCTGTGCCCCGAAGTGCTGCGGGTCCTGGTCGGTGCCAAGCACATAGGCGACCACCTGGGGTCCCCCATCCGCCATGATGTCCCGGATGATCGGCACCAGGACTCCGGCAGGGTCAGGATGCGCCCCGTGCCCCAGGACCACGTCGAGGAGAATGACGCCGACCCTCGGGTCGACTGCTCCCTGCTCGAGCTGCTCAATGCGAGCCATCGGATCGATCATCGGATGCGGGCGCCCCTTCGTGTACTCCTCCTCGCCGAGGTCTAGGAGCACCGATGCGCCATCTGGCGCCGGTAGACCGAGCGATTTGTCGATGGGGGTGTTCGAGTAGACGGGGAGCGGGTAGGTCTTCCCGAGGAGTACGAGGGCCTCGTAGCACAGGGTGCCTCCGGAGAACAGGCCCCGGATGAGGGTCCGCTCGGCCGGGAGCCGGTCGATTGCCTGCGCGATGGTGGGTCCGTGGGTCACCGAGGTATCCGGAGCGCCCCTCTCGAGGAGTTCCATGGTTCGCAGGACTCCGCCTTCGAGGGTGTCGGCGAGGACGACCCCGGCAGGCGCCGTCATGGCCAGGTCGACGCCCATGAACGCGGCGACCATCGGGATTCCGACGGCGAGCGACATGACGTACTGCGCGACGCTGGGCGCCGGGGGCTTCGAGACGAACAGGATGACCTCGGTTGTGGGGTCGGCCTTCAGCGCTTCGATGGCCAGTGCTGCCATGCGCCCGCCGATGTCCTCGTTGAGATCGCGGCCACCGAGTCCGATGACCTGCGAGACACCGACACCCCACCGGTCAAGCAGGGCCATGGCCTCCTGGGCTCCGGTGCCTGCGGCGGCAATGACCCCGACAGGCCCGGGCGATACGACGTTCGCGAACGCGAGTCCGATGCCGGCGAGCATTGCCGTCCCGGCACCCGGACCCATGACGAGGCGTCCACGGGCAGCGGCATGGTCCTTCAGCGCGATCTCGTCGGCCCGGCTCACGTTGTCACTGAAGAGGAGGACGTCGAGTCCGCGTCCGAGTGCCTTGTTTGCCTCGAGTGCGGCATAGTCTCCGGGCACCGAGATGATGGCGATGTTGGCGGTGGGCTCGAGTCGAAGTGCCTGGTCGAGCGAGGTAGGTATCTGGTCGGCGCCGGGGGTTGCCGTCCGTCGGCTAGAGAACATGGCAGCCTCAGCGCGTGCGGCGGCTTCAGACGCTGCCGTCTCATCGCAGGCTTCGACGGCGATGAAGAGATCACCAGGCTTCGCACCGTCGAGATCGTCGGCGCGGAACCCCCGATGAAGGAGGGTCTCGATGTTCGCTGGCGTGGCCATCGCGGACGATCCCCACGTGACCCCGGCGCTCTCCTCGAGGACCCGCGTCCCGGACATCTGGAGGACGGAGTCGAGGTAGGTGTCCTTGAACAGGCGGATGGCAAATGCGGTCTTCATGGGCGGACGCTCCTCACGATGTGCGTGCCGGGCCCGGCGAGGCCGTCGAGTGCGGCGGACATGAGGTTCGCACTCGTGATGACGGCGATGCCATCGCGTGCGTCGACGAAGTCGATCGCGGCCTCCACCTTCGGACCCATGCTGCCCGCCGGGAATTGACCATCGTGTGTGTGGGTGCGCATCTCGTCAGCGGTCACCACGTTCAACTCCCGCTGTGTCGGCTTTCCGAAATCCAGGAGGACGGCGTCGACGCCGGTCACGAGGACCAGGGCATCGGCTTTGAGCTCGGCTGCGAGTAGTGCTGCGGCGCGGTCCTTGTCGATGACGGCGTTCACCCCTCGAATCGTCCCCTGATCATCGACGACCGGGATGCCGCCGCCTCCGCCCGCGATGACCATGAATCCCTGCTCGACGAGCGCCGTTATTGCGTCTGTCTCGAGCACGCGCCGCGGGCGAGGGGAGGCGACCACTACCCGGTAGCCGCGGCCAGCGTCCTCGACAATCGGCTGCCCGGTGCGCGCGGAGCGCTCCTGAGCCTTCTCGAGGGTGTAGAAGGGGCCGATCGGCTTGGTTGGGTTGCTGAACGCGGGGTCCCGGGGGTCGACGTCGACATGCGTCACGACACTGACGATCGAGCCGATGCCCTGGCCGCGCTCGTTGAGCAGGGCCGTCTCGATGAGGTGACCGATGAGCCCTTGGGTCATCGCTCCGAGGGCGTAGAGCGGCTGGCCCGGTACGAGAAGTTCGGCCTCGTCCTGCTGCACCGCGAGGTTTCCCACCTGCGGGCCATTCCCGTGGGTGATGACGACTCGCCATCCAGCCTCGTGAATCGCGGCGATGGACTTCACCATGGCCTGGCAGTTCGCGAGCATCTCGTCGTAGGTGCCGGATTGACCCTCGAGGGTGATGGCATTTCCTCCGAGTGCGATGACTGCGGTTCGTGAAGGGGTCTGGTCAGTCACGGAACGCCTTTCGCCGGGGCAGGGACTCTGAATGATTCGATTACCATATGTCATACGACACTTCATCGACACTATAGTTAATGGATTGACATAGTGCGCCACAATGGGCGAATGAACGCATGGACCCATGAGGCGACCACTGCCTTCGTCGCCAGGCTCGAGTCGGCCGAGCGCCAGATCTACCCCCTCGCCATGACCGACACCGACCGATACGAGCGGTCCGTCACCCTCATCGGGCTCCTGTCACGTCACCTTGATGGCTCCGGGGCCTCGGCGGAGGACCTCGAACTCCTCCGCCCGAAGGCGTTGACCCGTCTTCGCGGCATTGCGAGCGAACAGGCCATCGTCCTCGCGGACCTCGACGAGGGGGCGGTGGTGGATGCTGCCCTCGCCCAGCGCTACCGCGTCATACGAGCTGATTCGGCCGTTCATTCGAGTGAACGGGCGATCGAGGAGGCGAGGGCCGCCGGGGAGGCCTGGGCCCCGCTCGAGGCCCCAGACCTGAGCACCCTCGGGTTCGCGGCTGTGCAGCGATGGGTGGACATCCACCTAGAAACCGGCGTGCGGCTCGTACGGACGATCTCGCCCGATGCGCTCACCGGGCACGCCCGGTTCCGCATCGAGTTGCTCCATGAGGGGCCGGCGGATTCTGGGATGGTCATCGATTGCGACAATCGTCAGGAATGGCTGGACGAAGCGGCTGCATTGAGGCAGGCTGTGGAGGGTCAGGCAGTCTGACTGAGTTTCGCAGAAGTTAACTGAAGATGATGTTTCGTCTCCTAAGATGAACGCACGCGCCGTGAAGGCGCTGTTCGACAGCCTCGCCCCGGAGGAATAATGACAGCAATTTTGGACTATGCAGCGGTTCTCGAATCGATCGAGGCCGATGGGCGCGCGATCGCCGGAGCGCCAGCTTCGTGGGATGTCAGCAGCCTCATCATGGACGTTCAGGCACGGGGCCTTCGCGTCGAAGCGGAAATGGAGCGGCGCTCAGGGGGAGCGGGACCGACCGACGCCGGCATGCTGTGGATCGAGGGTTATCCCGTCACGGCGCCCACGGGCAACGCGACGGCATCGACCTCCCCGTACCTGCTCAAGGCGGAGGATGACGGGTACGGCATCTATCGCGATGACGTCAGGGTGGCATCGGCACGGGCTGAGCAGCGTCCGCGGTTCTACGACCTGAAGACCGCTGACGGCATTCCCTACGAGAAGATCGCGCTGCTCCACCTGGATTCCCTCGCGAGCACCGTGGTCCAGACATGTGCCTACTGGGGCAACGACGATCAGTGCACCTTCTGCGGCATTGGGCTGTCCCTCGAGTCGGGCCGCACGATCGTGAAGAAGACCCCGGCGATGCTCGCTGAGGTGGCAGTAGCCGCACGCGATCTCGACGGGGCGGTTGATGCGACCCTGACGACGGGCAGTTCGCGCGGGGTCGACCGCGGGGCGCGCTATGTCGGACGCTGCGGTCAGGCGGTCAAGGAGGCAAGCGGCCTGCCCGTCGAGGTCCAATTCGAGCCGCCCCTCGACCTCGATGTCATCAACGAGGTCGGCGACATGGGCATCGACTCGGTTGGCATCCATGTGGAGACGTTCGACCCGCAGGTCCTCGCGCGTGTCGCGCCAGCCAAGGCAGCGTCCGGGATCGAGTCGTACTTCGCGGCATGGGAACGGGCCGTCAAGGTCTTCGGCGAGGGCCAGGTGTCGACCTACGTCATCCTGGGCATGGGTGAGGATCCTGAGGTCACCATTGCGGGTGCGCGACGCGCAATAGATATCGGCGTCTACCCCTTCGTCGTGCCGCTGAAGCCCGTTGCGGGATCGCTCATGGAGGACTGGCCCTCCCCCTCCCGCGAGTACGTTGAGCCCATCTACCGCCGGATCCAGGCCTATATGACCCTGCGCGGCATGAACGCAGGAACCGCAAAGGCCGGCTGCGCGCGCTGTCAGGCGTGCTCGGGCCTGAAGTCGCTCGAGCCACTCGCACCGCGCACCGTTCCGCTGCAGATCGGCCCGCGACCAAGCTCATGAGCGCAGCAGCTGACCTCTCGCACGCCAGCGTCAGGGTTCGCGCTGCGCACCTGGCGCATGAGCGGGAGGGCCACTTCGCGGTTCGGCACGAGGTCTTCGTTCGCGACCAGAAGCTCTTCCCGCACACTGACGTCGACGAACACGACGATCACCCTTCGACCATCCATCTAGTCGGGGAGGCCGACGGCCTCATTGTCGGTGCCGTTCGGATCTATACGACGGTCGGCCCGAATCGCTGGCAGGGTGACCGTCTGGCCGTGCACCGTGAGCACCGGGCCTCGCATCTGGGGGTCGATCTCGTGCAGTTGGCGGTGGGTACCGCCGCGGCGCTGGGCGGCACGGTCATGGAGGCGCATGTTCAGGTATCGAATGTGCGCTTCTTCGAGTACCTCGGCTGGCAGATACTTGGGCCGAGGGAGATCTATGTCGGGACGCCGCATCAGCCAATGACGATCGATCTCACGAGTCTCGTCCAGTAGACGGGGCACTTGGTCCGACCGCTCGGGCCACGATTTGAGCAGGCAATCGCAACTCGCAGCAGGGGAAGTCAGTGAAGGCGTCGGGCGCAGAATGGGTCACTGCGAATGAGACGGGCAGGTGATCAAGGGGATCCTGTGTCGTGGCCCCGCGCGCGCCTCATCGTGAATTGGTGACCGACTCGCGGAAGCAGGACACTGACCCCGGGGCGCACGCAGTTCGCCCCGAAGGCCTTCGATGAGCACGAACCAGGTGAAGGAGATTCGCATGCACCAGATCTCGACTTCCGCCCGCTTGACAGTTGCGCTCGGCATGGCGGTGGCGGCCATGGCTGGGTGCTCCGTCAGCGGCAGCGTCGGCGGTGGTTCAGTCGACAAGGGTGAACTCGCGGTGCGGACCGTGGCCGCCCTCGAGGCTCAGACAGGCGTCACGATGGACCCGTCCGAGTCGCTCACCTGCATCGAGGACCTCAAGACCGATGCCGGCAGCATCGCGATGTGCGAGTACCGGGTGGCGAGCGAAAGCGTCTTCGATGTGACCGTGACCTCCAAGGGTGTCGGGTCGGATGACAACGTCGCATTCTCGGTCGTCGTGAGCGACACGCCCCGATAGGCCGGGGATTCGGCGGGCGACGACGACGAGGCCCCAGGGTTCGGCGCTTCAATGACGGGCTGACGAGGGTGAGCGCGCCATACTCCTTTGATGCGGGCATTCTGGAGACGACTGCGGACGGCACCACGCCGCCTCCTCGTCGTGATCCTCGCGGTGTGCATCGGCGTCGTCGGAATTCCCGCTGCGGCACCCGGAGCCTCGTCGCTCGCCGGCCTTGCTGCGGCGACCGGCCAGGCCCCTGCCGCAGCCCCGATGGCCGAGCTTGCCAAGCGACGCGATCCCCGGTGGCCGAACCGTATCGGCTGGCAGGGCTGCCCGGTCCCGATCTGGCCCTCGAACGTGGCGCAGGGCGCGCCTGGCAACGGCAGGAGGGTCCTCGTGGTGGGGGATTCCCTCGTCCGCGAGTCGAGGACCCGCCTCACGAACCTGCTGCGGGCGAGTGGATGGACGCCCACCGTTCGATGCTGGGGTGGCAAGCGGCTGGACTGGGTGAGCGATCAAATCAGCCGGGCGAAGAAGATCGATCAGCTCCCGCGCACCGTCATCGTGGTCGTCGGAACGAACGACATGCGGTGGATCTCGCGTCCGGTCACGAAAGCGCGGATGCGTTCGCTCGTCAAGCAGATCGGCCCACAACGCAACATCCTGTGGGTGAATACCTACTCCTCGGGAGCCGACCGGTTCACCCGCCCGAAGGAGCGCTGGTTCAACCGGCAGTTAGGCAAACTGGCTCGCCGCAATGACAACCTCACGATCATCGATTGGTCCGCGCAGGCGCGGACGCGCGGCGTCCGATTCGACGATGGCCTGCACTACCGTCCGAAGGGCCGGCGGATCATGGCCGAAGTGATCGCCGATGCCCTCAACCGGTCGCAGGGCGCAGGCGAGGGCCGAGGTTGAGCCCCCGGTCAGGATTGAACTGACGACCTACCGCTGAATAGCGAAATGAGCGCTGTTTCCACAACCTTCCCACCAATTCATCCCCATGAACGCCGAGAACGGCCTCACCCTCGCGGTGAGACCGTCTTTTTGGGCCCCCTATCCGAATTGAACGGATGACATCCTCATTACAAGTGAGGCACTCTACCAACTGAGTTAAGGGGGCGTGGCGGACATAACTTTACCGACCGCGTTGCCGCATCCTGCGCCGAGCCTCCACTCTTGCGAGCATTTCCTCTCCTCGCTCCGTCGAAGGGACCTCGGTGTTTGCATCCATTGACTGCTGGATCCCATCAAGGACGGTGGTCATAGTTCGCCGCTTGCGACCCGTAGACACCCCTAGTGGTCACTGCACGGCTCAGACAGCCTCAGCAAATTGACGGAAGAACACCGTGGAAACACGGTGGTGCTCCCCACGCACTGGGCGCTACCTTCGACACCGTTGACCGCACCCAAGCGTTCAACACCCGAACCTGTGAGGGGAACAACCACATGCTGAACGCACGGTCAATCGCGGCGAATCGGACAACTGCGGGGAGGTGGATAGTCGCAGCAGCACTCCTCTCGAGCACCGTGACCGTCCTTGCTGCGTGTGGTGGGGGTGCCACGGGGAGCAGCGCCCCTGAGGGCAGTGCCACTGAGAGCAGCGCCCCGGTCATCAGGGGGGCCGTCGATGCGACATCGTCCGCGTGCATGCCCACTTCCGTGAAGCCCTGCGCGGTCGCTGGCGCGAACCCGGGCGAGGTGCTTGTGACGTGGATCGGGAGTGGCACCGGGTTCAGCGTTCAGTACATGAGGCCGGGTGGCGGGAGTTACCGAAATCCGAGTGGCACATGCAACCTAGCCAGCACGTATGTTTCAGCCTGAATACACCGATGGGGTCGGAAATTATGTGAGTTGAAACGCGAAATGTCCCTGCAAATGCTGGAGAATAGGACTTATCTAAGGTTCCATTCCAGCAAAAGCGAAGGACATCCCGCAGGTGCAACTATCTCATACCCCGGCCGCG
>WLOY01000004.1 GCA_009699015.1 Actinomycetota bacterium
CGGTCGCTTGCGAGCACGGTCGTCGACGAGCTGCTCTCGTGGGAGCCGGTTGCCGCCACGTGGCTCGGTGATCACCGGTTCGACGGCGCCCTGCCCGACTTCACTACCGCCCACCTAGGCCGATGCCGGTCCCGGATCGAGGACCGGCTGACCGAACTCGATGCCATCGACGACCTCGAGCTCGACCCTGACGACCTCGTCGACTTGGAGATCCTGCGCGCGCAACTGCTGCGCATTCACTTCGAGATCACCGAACTGCGCGCCACGACCTGGAATCCGATGCTCTGGAATCCCGGCACCGCCCTTCACCTGCTGCTCGTGCGGGACTTCGCGCCGATCGAGGTGCGTGCGGAGTCCTTGCGCGGCCGGCTCGCTGAGATCCCGCGATTCCTCGATGACGCAAGGTCCGAGCTTGCGTCGATGCCGCGCATTCATGTCGAAACCGCTATTGCCCAGTTGGCCGGGACTGTCGCCCTCATCGAGGGCCAGGTCTCAGACGCCGTGGGCGATGAGCGCCTCGTAAGGTCGGCCAGTGCGTCGGTATCAGGCTTCATCACATGGCTGACAGACCGCCTGCCTGATGCGCATCGAAGCCCTCGGCTCGGCGAGCGCCTGTATTCGGCGGTGCTGTGGCACTCGCTCGACGACGGCATCACCTCGGCTGATCTGCTCGAGCAGGCCGAGCATTCCCTTGACGAGATCTTCGCGCGCATGCGCGAGGTCGCAGGCGAGTATCTCGGCCAGGCGCCTGATGCGGACGGAGTCGTCGAACGCGCCCTGGCTCATGTGGCGAGCACGGCGCCGGTCAGCGACGCGACCGTGCTCGGGATAGTCGAGGAAGCCACGGCTGGGTCGCTCGCGTTCGTCCGCGAGCACGACCTCGTCACGATCCCTGATACGCGCGTGCGCATCATTGAGATGCCGGAGATTCACCGAGGCGTCGCCGTGGCGTATTGCGACGCTCCGGGGCCGCTCGAGCAGGCGGACGTCGACACCTTCGTGGCGGTGTCGCCGTCGCCGTCCGACTGGTCAAGCGAGCGCGTCGAGTCGTTCTACCGCGAGTACAACGCCGTGCAACTCCATGACCTCACGATCCATGAGGCGTTTCCCGGCCACGTGCTGCAGCTCGCGCACGCGAGGCAGTTCGCCGGTGCGACCAACGTGCGGCGGCTGGGAATGAGCGGTGTCTTCGTCGAGGGTTGGGCGGTCTACGCCGAGGAGCTCATGCTCGATCGAGGCTACTCACCGGATGGCTCTGCCGAGAAGCGCCTCGCGCTGCGCCTGCAGCAGCTGAAGATGCAGGCGCGGATGACCATCAACACGATCCTCGATATCAGGGTCCACACCGGTGATCTTGACGAGGCCGAGGCGATCGACCTCATGCGCAGTCGCGGGTTCCAGGAGGAGGGCGAAGCCGTGGGCAAGTGGCGCAGGGCCCTGCTCACCGCTGGCCAGCTGCCGACCTACTTCACCGGCTACCTCGCCGTGCGAAGCATCGCGAATGACCTGCGAATCCTCCACCCGGACTGGAGCGATCGGGAGATTCACGACCTCATGCTGAGCCAGGGATCGCCGGCGCCCCGCCACCTACGGGCCCTGCTCGGAATCTAGCCGTTCGCTCTGAGCCCTCGCATGACGGCGTCAGCCAACGTTCAATGCAGGCGCAAGAGAGGTTTAGCATGTGGCCGTGATCACAGAGGTGGACCAGGCGCTCGTCAATCTGCTCGCGACGCACACGTACTCGAACGAACGCGTCCAGGTCGACCTTGACCCGCCGAACAGGGACTGGGCGGCCCGCCGATCTGGCCCGGTCCTCAATCTCTTCCTCAACGACGTGCGCGAGGACATGACGAGGCGTTCGGCGAACATGATCGAGACCCGCGATGACGAGGGTCTTGTCGTCTCGCGGCGTCCGCAGGAGCGGACCTTCATGTTCACGTATGCCCTGTCGGCCTGGACCTCGCGGCCAGAGGATGACCATGCGCTCCTGAGTGCTGCACTCCTCGCGCTCCTTCGCCAGGACTACTTGCCCGCGGAACTGTGCACGGGCCATCTCGCCGATCTCGCCGCGGGTGGTCGGCCGGCGATCCTTCGCGTGGGGGGCCTGCTGTTCTCGGAGCGACTCGCAACCGAATTGTGGACCTCGATCGGGGGTGAGTACCGGCCGACCATCGCCATCACGGTGTCGACGGTCATCCGGGCCGGCCTCCCGACGCCTGCCGGCCCGGGTCAGTCCGAGTCACCCAAGTTCATATTCCAGGACATGCCGCGCGACGTGGTCGAGGAGGTCCATGGCCCGGACCCGACCGAGCCGCCTGCAGAGGATGGCATTGCGCAGCGGGCTCGACAGCGGCACCGGCTTGCCAAGGACACGTAGGGCGGGTGGGGCCCGCGGAGTACGTGCCGCGGCTCGATTCGCACGCCTTAAGGCGTGAGGCGGGTCGGGCTCGAACCGACGACGAACCACTCCACTTAGGCCGGCACCAAGTCAGGATTCCGGAGGTCAGGGCTAGGACACGTCGCCACTCCAGTCGCTGAAGGCATGGGCAGGGAAGTTGAGTCGACCCGACTTGCGCCATTCGTCGCGCGCTCCGGCAAGGACATGGCGCCGAGACACCGAGGAATCCTGGGAGGCAGCCTTGTAGGCCGCGGTGATGGCTGCAGCCCGGATGTAACCGCCCGTGAACTCCAGTGCCGCCAGGGTTGCGAACTCGCTGTCGTTGAGCGCATCGGGGAATGGAGAGAGGGCCTGGCGCCAGATGCGCTCTCGAGCAGTGAGGTTCGGTGCAGGGAATTCGATGATGAGGTCGAGTCTCCTCTGGAAGGCCTCGTCGAGGTTTGCGCGCATGTTCGTCGTGAGGATCGCAAGCCCCTCGAAAGCCTCGATGCGCTGGAGGAGGTAGGCCACCTCGATGTTCGCGTACCGGTCGCGGGCATCCGAGACCCCCGAGCGCTTCCCGAAGAGCGCATCCGCCTCGTCGAAGAGCAGGACGCCGTCATCGTTCTCGACTGCGCGGAAGACATCCTCGAGGTTCTTCTCCGTCTCACCGATGTATTTGTCGACCACGCTCGCAAGTTCGACCTTGAACAGGGGAACCCCAAGTTCGCCGGCCAAAGCCTCAGCCGACATTGACTTCCCGGTGCCTGACTCCCCGGCGAAGAGGGCTGCAACCCCGCGTCCCCGGCCACCCCCCGGCCGCATGCGCCATTCGTCGAGCACGATCGATCGATAGCGCACGCGGTCGGCGAGGTCGCGCAGTTGCGCGGCGACGGCATCGTCCGTGATGACATCGTCGAGGACCAACTCGGGCACCACCAACTGGACACGGGATCGCCGCGCCGATCCCTTCACCCGGGACAGTGCGGCGGACTGGCCCGTTCGACCGGCCATGATGATGTCCTCGGGCTCCAAGTGCGTTGCCGTGATCGCCAGCGTGTGGTCGGCGTCGGGGGCGAGCTCCTCCCACCAGCGCAGACGCTGCTCCAGGCTCGGCAATGGCAGCGTCACAGCAGTGCGACTCCGCGAACCGAGCGGGCGTCGCGCATCGACGATGATCACGCAGGGCACGTCGAGGTGCTCCATGAATGCCGCGATCTCCTCCGCGGGGATGTCGGCGGAGCACCCGCGAAGGTCGATGGCCAGTGTCGTGCCGAGCAGCGCCACATCGCGCACGCACGCGCGCAGGACGGCCTTTCTGTTCGCGTCATCAAGGTCGAGCAGCGACCCGTCGACAATCATCGGCTCGGCGTCAACCGCAGCGAAGGATCCCAGCCTGACGTGGTCGAGGACCGCTGTTCCCGCACGCGCACGGACCACGATGGCCGAGTCGTCGGGCCATTCGACGTCGGGAAGGAGATGACCGCTCAGCGGAGGGCGCTCGGGAAGCACGAGGGCACGTTCCAGCACTGGATCCGGGAGCCACGTCCCGAGCAGGTATCCGGTCACCGACTCCGGCACGACGAGAATCCGTGCAAGCAGCGATCTGCGAGCAGGGCCGGCGTCGATGAGTCCGAGGGCGCTGAGGGGTGCCCCGGGGTGCAGATGCCCGCGCGCATCGCCGTCGAGCAGGGACGCACCTGCGAGTTGCAGGGCGGTGGCGCCCGAGGGCCCGCGGGAGTCGCGCTCGTCATTGAGGGCCGCGTACACAGCCTCGAATCGGGGGTCGAGCGCGGGCGCAACCGCGATGAGTAGAAGGGTCAGGTCCAACTCCCCGAGGGGAAGCGTGTCGCTGAGGATGGCGAGTGAGTCCGGGAAGGACGAGGCAGCCGGCACTCTCGGAACCTCCGCGCTGGTGTCGCTCCTGGCGGCCAGCAACCCCTGCGCACGGGCGAGCAGGCGGTCCAGGAGCCCCGACCACGGGGAACCGTCGGGGGCTCCTGAACTGGCAGGCGTCGTACGTCGGGGCATGGGGGAATGCTACGGGGGCTGCGATGGAGCGGCGGGTGCGTCCCAAAGGGTCACCGAGACCTCCTGCGAACTTCGCCGGTCGCCGTCGGCGTCGGCCTGTACGCTGACGGAGTGAGCGACTCGATCCATGAGGAAGAGCGTGTGCTGCTGCCGATGCTCAACGCGGAGCAGGATCACCAGGTCGACGATCAAGAGGGTGGCGACCCGGACGGCCAGTTCCAGCGCGAAAGTGCCGCCAATGGGGTTCAGGCGCCGGGTCAGGCGCGAGATCGGCCACCGCTCATCGCCGAAGCGGGTGCGGATGCGAATGCGAATGCCGAGGATGGTGAAGCACCGGGCGGCGTCGACCAAGAGCCCCCGATCCAACGTCCGGAAGGCTTCCGTCCGGACGTCACCGACAACCCAGAGGGCCTGCGCGACGTCACGAAGAAGATGGGAAAGTGGGATCGCCTTGCCGAGGTCGGCCAGACGCTACAGGGCCAGGGCAATGCGGCTCGCATGCGCGGTGATCACCGGTACGGCGCCGCGGCAGCCCACGGCGTTGGAAGATTCGCGCTCTCGGTCGGGACAGGAGCGAGCGCCATTGCGGGTGCCCCCGCGGCGATGACTGCCGTTGGCCTGGGATCCGCTTTCGCTGCACCGGTACTCATGGGCGCAAAGGCAGCTATCGGAAATACCTTGCAGGTGGCCGGGCAGACGGCTGACTTCATCGCCGACAATCGCCGCGAGGCGCTCGATCCAAAAGGGGAGGCACGCCAGCAGGTGCTTACGGACCTCGCCAATCGCCACGACTTCGGGCAGGACTCCAGTCAGGAACTGACGGAGGATGAAGCCGCCGCCAAGACCCGCGTGGCCGAAGTCGATGCGAAGGGCGTTCGGTTCGAGAAGAACGATCAGGCGAAACGCGTGTTCGAAGGGCGCAAGCGGCGCACCGGTGGGCGTCTTGCCGAGAATGCCGCGATGTCCGTAATCAAGTCTCCCTGGACCGTGCTCAAGGGGCTCGGCAAGTCCATTGGGGGCCTCGGGAAGAAAATCTGGACGGGAACGTCCAGTTGGTGGCACGGAAAGGGCAAATGGCACAACCGTAAAGGTGCGCGCCGGGCACGAGGCCAGGCGGAGATCGAGCGGCTCACCGCGGCAAAGGAGGCACAGGCGAACAACAATGTGCCGGGGGGCATAGAGGCAGGTGAGGCTGCGGCACCTGCCGCACCCAAGCCCTGGGGCATGTGGGGCGCGGAGCACGGTATCCGCCACGGCGTGCGGGCTGAGCGCGCGGCTGCAGGACAGGGTGGCGGCATCGGTTTGAAGGACTCCAAGATACTTAGCATTGGTGACCGGCAGAGGTTCAAAGCGCTCGAAAGGGACGTCGTCCAAGGGACCGACAAGTTCAAGAGTGTCGAGAACAAGGCAATCGAAGAGGGATACAAGTCCATCATCGCCAGTGGCCAAGCAGCGATGGACCTTGATCGTCCCATGCCAATCGGCAACATTAAGGACCACTTCGCCCCGAATCAGGAGTCAGCAGTTCCGGGGGCACTTGAAGGGCTGAGCGCCGTGGGCAAGTATGGCAACGACGGGCTGAAGGCCATGAAGTCGGCCCTGCCGGCGGCGAGCATGGTCGGGACTGCGATCGGCGGAGCCGGGGGGCAGGGTGTCGCGGACGTCGCGAACGCGGCCCTCGGCGGCATAAAGTCAGCTAACGCGGTTACGACGATCCCCGAACTGCCACTACTCCCGATCGCCTTTGAGGGCCTGAAGACCGCCGCAGATGTTGGGCAGACGGCTTTTCAGGCGGCCCATCGCGACGACGACCCCTTGGCCAATGCTTCGCGTGAGCGGCAGGGCCTGACTGACATGAGGCAGATGTTGGCGGCGCAGAGGGCGATGCGCCGGGCCGAGCGCGGGGAAGGGGGCGACGCCCCGCAGGGAGTTGCTGCGGATCGGACGCCACGTAGTGGGCGCCTCTTCCGCGCTGCGGGACGAATGGTTCTGGCGAACCAAAAGCTCGTCAAGGCCCAGGCGAAGACTGGCATTACCTCCCTGAACGAGTACACCGGTCAGCAGTCGAATTTCATCGCAAGTGGCCAGATGTCTGCTGAGGGTCCGCTTGTCGGGTCGCGCCTCGCGGGTCTCGGCTCGAGCCTCGCGAGACGCTTCGGTGGCCGTCGGGCGGCCCCCGCGGACCTGCAGGATCTGAATGCTGAGAATGAGCAACTCCCTCCGCCGCAGGGGGCGGAGGTCGAGCAGGATGTTCAGGACCAGCAGCAGGAAGGAGTGGGTGGCGAGAGTGAGCCGGACCAGAAGCCCGATGAACGACAGATCCCCGCGGCGTTGTTCGACGTCGAGAAGCCTCAGCCGATCGCAGGGATTTCCGACGGGGATGCCAACCTGACCGATGCGGACCTCCAGATGGCACGAGCAATGAAAATGAATGGGCGCTCCGAGGAATGAATCGACGCTAGGGGTATCGCGACTCCTGCCTAAATCAATCTGCTGCCTCAACCTTCAGGTGCACACCCAGGGTTGCTTCGATATTGCTGCGGCCCAACTTCCTTCGTGCTCGTTTGACTCACCGCGTCTTGCTCATGCTCATGATGGTGTACGAGTGACGCAAGGAGTGAGGGGTCTTTCCTCTGCTTTTGCACCCATAACAGCCGTGCATTCTCAAGCTTGGCGCCACCAATCGGGATGTCGAACTTGAGCGAGGGGATCGTGGCTGGACCTGCCGGCCAGTAGAAGTTCGGTCTCACCGTGCGACCGCGGGCGCTGGCATCGTCGTTCAGGGCCGTCGGAGCGACGCGCGCGGCCTCGCGGGCGAGGGGCTGCGCTGGCGCCGAGTGCCCGGGACGCCACTCACCGTGACCCGGCTCTCTCGACGCTCAATCGGCTTCGATCAGGGTGGCATTCTTGGATCTGAGGGAGTGGAGGGCAATCTCCCGATGGCGGACCCGGTCCGGTACGGCGCTATTTGGCACGGACGGTGACTGCGGGGCTCGAGGCGACGGTGATGACGCCCCCCCAGGTGCACATGCATTTGGAGTCGGTCGTGGCGATGGGCATGTCCGCGAGGAGGACGCGGGAGGCTGAAATCCACGGAGAGCCCGTGACCGGGATGCATGGCATCGGCGTTAGGACCCCCAGCGCCGCGGCGGTGGCGGTAGCGACCGTTGGATTCGCGATCGAGTTGCACATGCCGAAGGGGACGATGTTCACGATCGGCTTGGAGTCGAGGATGTTTGCCGCCGGGAGGTTCGACACGAGCACCCGATTGACGGGCAGCACATTGAGCACCGAGGGAGCGAGGCCGAAGGAGCAGCGGGTGACGGCGCCGGCGACAAGAGGAGATCCCACATTTAGATCGTAGCGTGGAGATGCCTGCCCGTTGGAGGGCCGCGCCAGGTCTGCCAACTCTTCATGAAAAGGGGGTAGACGCGTGAGCACGGTTATCGGTAGCGTTCCTTATCATTCGTTGAGAAGGGACCACCATGCCCACCTACCTATCGCCTGGCGTCTACGTCGAGGAGGTGCCTGCTGCGACGCGGCCGATTGCTGGCGTCGGCACCGCCGTTGCCGGCTTTGTCGGATTCGCATCGGACGGCCCCTTCCATGAGCCGGTGCTCGTCACGAACTGGACCCAGTTCACGAACACCTTCGGAGACATGACCGAGCGGTACTCCTTGGGCAAAGCGATCTACGGATTCTTCAACAATGGCGGTGGTCGGGCGTACGTCGTGCGGGTCCCCACCGGTGCTGACGGCGCGAGCGCCGCAGTGGCGGAACTCGCCACGAAGGCCGACAAGAAGGTCCCGGCCCTCCGGGTCGAGGCCATCGACTCAGGCGCCTCCAACGTCTCGGTGAAGGTTTCGTCCGCCCCACCCGAGGGTGACGAGGCCCAGTTCACGATCACCGTCAGTGCCGACTCGGTCGAGGAATCGTTCACCGGCACCCTCGGCAAGGGCCGAAGCAACCTCGCCACGCAAGTGAACGCCAAGTCCAAGCTCGTGAAGATCGAGGCCCTCGATGCACCGGCCGCCCTCGTCGCTTCCGGCCTTCAGGAGTCGACCGTCGCGCTCGTCAAGCCTGCAAGCCTTCCGGCCGCCTCGGTCGAGCCGGGTGAGCTCATCGGTGATTCATCGCGCCGCACCGGCTTCACCAGCTTCGAGACCCTAGAAGAGATCACGATGATCCTCGCGCCCGATGTCGTGACCGCGCATGCGCAGGGAGTCATCGATCTCGAGGCGGTCAAGGCCATTCAGACCGGCATGCTCAACCACTGCGAGCTCATGGGCAACCGCATGGCGATCCTTGACACACCGACCGGGCTCAATGCCCAACAGGCATCCGACTGGCGCATGAACACGACCAACTTCGACTCGAAGTTCGGCGTTATGTACTGGCCCTGGGTTCAGGTGTTCGATCCGTCGCTCGGCAAGAACGCATCGCTGCCGCCTAGCGGCGCGCTTGCGGGCGTCTGGAGCCGCAACGACGATACGCGCGGCGTGTTCAAGGCGCCCGCCAACGAGGTTCTCCTCGGGGCAGTGGGCGTCGATTACGCGGTGACCCGCGGCGAGATGGACATGCTCAACCCGATGGGCGTGAACTCCATCAAGTCCTTCCCCGGACGAGGCATCCGAGTGTGGGGCGCTCGTACGCTCTCGAGCGATGCCGAGTGGCGCTACGTGAACGTGCGCCGTTACTTCAATTACCTCGAGGAGTCAATCCTGCAGGGCACGCAGTGGTGCGTGTTCGAGCCGAACGATGAGCGGCTTTGGGGCCGTATCCGCCGCACGATCTCCGCGTTCCTGGTGAACGAGTGGCGTTCAGGGGCCCTGTTCGGCGCGAGCCCACAGCAGGCCTACTTCGTGAAGTGCGATGGTGAGAACAACACCGCCGAGAGCATTGACCTCGGCATGGTCATCGTCGAGGTCGGTGTCGCCCCGGTGAAGCCGGCGGAGTTCGTTATCTTCCGCCTGTCGCAGTTCTCCGGCGGCACGTCCATCGCCGACTGATTCATCGCTCACGATTCGTTCGTCCACTAGCAGGCAAGGAGATCGGTCATGGCACTCTCGGATGGTGAGGTCCTCACCTCGTATTCGTTCCAGTTCTCCATCGACGGGGAGAATATCCCCAACGTCGTTGAGGTGAACAACATTCAGCAGCAGACCTCGACGATCGAGACGAAGTCGATGACTCCGGGCGGCCAGTACGTCATTCAGCAGATGCTCGGCCCGCGGCAGTCGGGGACCCTGCAGGTGACGGTGCTCGCCTCGGGCAACTCGGCGGTGACGCAGTGGTTCCTGGCGGGTCTCGGGGGCGACTTCAAGGGCGCTCGCAAGACTGCCCAACTCGTCTACCTCGATACGTATGGGGCACCGGTGCAGACCGTCGAGTTCCAGAACGTCATGGTCACCGGCGTTTCCTACGGCGCACTGAAGGCCGGTGAGGCGCAGGGCATCAACATGACGCTCAGCATGACCTTCACGGACATGACCATCGGATGACCCTTGCTGGGAGCGCAGCAGTGGGCCTGAATCGGACAGCCAGATGACCTCACTGCAGACAACCTTCGAGTTTGTCCTCCCCCGGGGCTTTGTCGACCGTGAGGGGAACGTGCACCGCGAAGGGACCATGCGGCTCGCGACGGCTCGAGATGAGTTGATGCCGCTCCTCGATCCGAAGGTCAAAGAGCATGAGGCGTTCATGACCCTTGTGCTCCTCGCCAGGGTCGTAACGAGGCTTGGAACCCTCCCCGTCGTCGACGATCAGGTCATCGGCGGGATGTGGGCGACTGATCTCGCATTTCTTCAGGACCTCTACCGGCGCATCAATACCGAGGGCACGACCATGGCCGAGGTCATCTGCCCGCACTGCGGTGAGACCGTCATGGTCGACGTGGGCGGTGGTGGTGCGCTGGGGGAATAGCGACGGTCGGGACCGACCGCCTCTGGGAGGAGATCGGGTTTCTGGCCTACTACCTGCACTGGTCGCTCGATGATCTCCTCGACATGACTCACGAGGTGCGTCAGCGAATGGCACGCATGGTGTCGGATTTCAACCAATCATGATCGGAGGGTGAGCAGGTGGGTGCGATCGACCGGCTGCGCAGCCTCGCGCGAAGCGCATCTGGCCTCGGCGGTACTGAACAGGGTGCACCGGATCCTGGCGCGTTGTCAGGCAGCATTGGCGAGCAACGCGGTGACTTCATGATGCTTCCGCCCCTCGGCCAGACGTTTGGAGCGATGGCGCGCCTCCAGCATCCAATCACCGATTTCCTCGTCACCCATCGCGCTACCGCATTAACGAATGAGCCGCTCACGCATGGTGCGGATTCCGGTCCGATGGGGTTGATCGCGGCTCGCGCCCAGCGCCGGCCACGTCGATCTTCCACCCGGAGTTCGCGTGACGCACTTATGCATCGAACGCGCGACGACGACGGAATCATGTTCGATGAAGCGGGTGAGGAGCAGGTCGAATTCTCGCTGCCACCGCGGCCTGCGCCGCGACGTCTCGCAGCCACGGCCAAGCCTGCCCCTGTCCGACCGCCTGCGCAGCCGTCGGCGGGGGGATCGCCCTCCGCACCTCTCGAGTCGGCGCCGTCACTGGCCACTCCCCTCATGCCCTCCCGCGCGGAGGTCGGCAGGGCTGTCAGGGGTCCGGTCGTGCGCCCGGCGGTGGGACGCACAGCCGAGGGTCCAGAAGTGCTCGTCGGCAACGTCATCGAGCCCCGGCAGCAGGTCGACTTCGTCGCACCGCAGATGCCGCCCTCGACTCTCGCTTCCGCTCCCGACTCTGCTCCCGTCCTGCGCCGGCGTGCCTCACGTGGCCGGATCAATGCGCCGATCGAGCCGGTCGATCCGGATGCCGCCCTCATTGAGCAGGCACTCGCTGACTTCGTCGGTACCGCCGGTGACGAAGCTAACCGCGACGCACCCTATGCCGGGGGCGTCGAGTCGGCCTCGGCATTGCTCGGCGTGGCCAGGGTTCGCGGCGCAGCCGTGCCCGAGGCAGCGCCTTCGTCGGCTTCGGAGTCGGGGCCGGCTGGAACTGGGGGAGTACCGCCACCTTCATCGCCGGGCAGGACCACGACCGCTCGGCCGATGCCGTCCACCCCGCCAGCCGACTCGGTCGCGTCTGCGATCGGCCCCATGTCGGGTCGGGAGGGCACGGCAGCCCAACCGCTCGCAGTGAGCCCGCGAGCCGACTCGGTCGCGTCTGCGATCGTCCCGGTGGCGGGTCGGGAGGGCACGGTAGCCCAACCGCTCGCAGTGAGCCCGCGAGCCGACTCGGTCGCGTCTGCGATCGGCCCCATGTCGGGTCGGGAGGGCACGGTAGCCCAACCGCTCGCAGTGAGCCCGCCAGCCGACTCGGTCGCGTCTGCGACTGACCCCACGCAGCGCGGAGTGACCCGCGCAATCCCGCTCGATGTGCCGGCGCCCCGATCGAGCGGCGTCGTCGCGCCCGTTCGGACGGGGGCTACGCGGCCGACCCTCGGGTCGCGACCATCGCTGGTGTCGGCTGGAGCCACCGGGATCCAGCGCCGGGCGCGGGATAAGCCCGGGGGAATGCGCGCCGCGACCCCGACCGGTCCTCGGGCCACGACGCCGGGTGCCGGCTCCCTGTCGGCTGGCCCCGCCGAACGCCCGGCGTCGGGCGGGTCCCGCAGCATCGCGGTTCCCGAACAGGTGCGCCAAGCGGTCCGTGACTCCGTTGGAACGGCGCCCTCGCACGTAACTGTCCATGAAGGGGGCAGGGCCGAGGCTCTCACCCGGTCGGTAAATGCTGAGGCGTTCACCCGAGATGGTGAAATCTTCCTCGCTGCCGATGCGCCGCTTGACAGCATGCGCGGGCAGCAGCTACTCGCCCATGAGCTCACCCATGTGGTGCAGCAGAGGGCCGGCACTGAGCAGATGCCGGCGGAGCACACTCGCGCGGGGCAGGACTTGGAAGCGGGCGCTCGCCGCGCCGAGGGCCGCCTGGAGTCCCGGCAAGAGGACCATTCGACACTGCATCACCGAGGCAGTGTCGCCAATGCGCCAGCTGTTCCGCAGTTGGTTGCTGGCGATGGCGTGCAGCGCAGCGCTCGCACTGCGAGCCAGCCAGTTGGAAGCCCGGCACCGATCGACTCCTCGCCGGCTCTGAGCCGAGGCGGACCCCAGCCGATGAACTTCCTTGACGACAATTGGCGCATTGAGGTCGGGCAGCGCCCCGATGGCATGCCGACGAGTTCGATGAGCCAATCCGAGGTCGCGCTGTCGAGTGCCCCGCCGATCACGAAGGACGGCAAGTCCGGGAGGCTCCGAGATCTTGAGCGGCAGGCGCATGAGCTCTACCCATTGATTCGCCAGCGGCTGCGCGCCGAGCTCGTGCGCGACAAGGAGCGACGAGGTCGCATGTCCAGAGAGTGGGGCTAGCACATGCTCGGAAACTCCGATGTCAGCTCCCTTGGCGGATTCGGCAGCACGAAGTACGACGCCGGATACCCAGCCGGCTACTTCCTAGGCTTCACGCTGTCGGTCGATGCCGTCGCCGATACCAGCCTGGGCGGCGGCTGGCAGTCGTTGTCGCTCGGCTCAATGACCATGAACACGAACGACCTCCCAGCGGGCGGTTACCGGAGGACTACCTTCCGCGAGATCGAGCGCATCTCGTACGGAGAGGTGTCATTGAGCCGACCTTGGGTTCCCGGAACGAGCGCGCACATCACCGAGTGGTTCGCCAAAGCCAACAAGCACGGGCCGACGTCGGTCGCGGTTACCGTGGAGATGCCGAGCCAGTCGAGGGGCGCCGATCTAGTTCCGGCATCCATAAAGTCGCTCCTGTCGTTCGCGGGACTCTCGGGCGACATTGGCGGGCAGAAGTTCAACATCGTCTTCCGCAACTGCCTTCCGCATACCTGGAATGCCCCAAGCCTTCAGGCGGGCGTGGTGAATTCGTTCTCGGGCGGCAAGATGGAGCCGACAACCATCGAGAGCCTCACCTTCTCGTTCTCCGGCTACTCCGTTGAGTCCATGGGTGGCGCCAAGCCGATGGTCGACTCGTCGATCACGAACGAGGAGAGGGTCGAGCCCTGCAAGTTGGTCATCATCCCGAACACTGGCAGCGTCACGCGCAAGCTGCTCGCGAAGGTGAGCTCGTGGACCGTAGGTCAGTCGATGATGGGCAACATCCTCGGCGCCGGTTCCGCGAGCGCGGCCGCGACGAAGATGATCGCTGGCATGGCCTCGGAGTACGACGCCATTGAGTTCTACCTACCACCGGCATCCATGCAGATTCATAAGGGCGCGAGCTGGGCCCAGTCCTCCTCGCCACGATCATCACAGGCTGGCCCGGTGAGCTGGATGGGCACCCAGCCGCTTGGTATTTCCTTCGAGTTCCTCATGAAGACGAACAAGATCGACCCCATGTCGTCTGGCGGACAGTCGTCCGGCGGGGGACTATTCGGGGCACTCGCTGGTGCGGGCGGGCATGGTGGAGGCGCGCTGGGCCACGGCAAGCCTCGTCAGGTCATGGACGACCTCAAGAAGCTCATCATGCTCTGCGAGAACTACAGTGGCGGCTCGCTCTTCTCGAGCAGCTCATCGCCGCCGCTCGTCATGCTCTTCTGGGGTGAGTTTGTCTCGCCCCTTTCGTACGTCTCCTACCTCTCAGCGAATATCGTGCGGTTCGAAGCTGATGGCTCGCCGTCGAAGGCTGTGGGCTCGATTTCCCTCAGCCAGTATCCGGAGAGCGCAGGGAGCACCAACCCGACCTCGGGAGGTCTCGCCCCGGAAATGGCCGACACTCTTCTTGAGGGTGACACGCTCGCGCACCTGGCCTATCGCACGTATCAGGAGCCGAACCGCTGGCGGGATATCGCAGAGCACAACGGCATCGATGACCCGCTTCGGATGCGCATCGGCCGAAAGGTGCTGCTCCCGTCCCCGGATTACCTGCCCTTCCGCACTGAGGGGGGCACTGTTATGAGCATCGATGAGGACGACAGCTTCTCCGGTGTGCTCGAGGATTACTGATGGCATTCGCTTACGACCTGTCGTCGTCGACCCTTCAGGTCCTCGAAGATCGCACGCGACTGAAGGATTCGCTCCAGAACCGGGTGAGCCGCATCAACGTTGAGGCGGCCTACGGGATGCCGCGACTTTGCGAGATTGAGGCGATGCCACCCTTTCCCGTGGGCTCTGTTGGCGACACCATCTCGATCTTCGCCTATGCCCCGGGGAATCTCACGGGCGACATTGTCTTCCGCGGCATCGTCAAGAGCCGCGAAATCAGGATGGACGCCGCATTCGGTTCTCGCTACGTCATCCGGGCCTACGATGGCGCCTACGACATGACCGCGGCGACGAAGACCCGTGGGTTCAAAGACATGACCTACGGCGAGGTCGTGAAGCAGATTGCCAAGTCCTACGGACTCGACCCGCTGTTCGGCAGCAAGATTCTCACCAATGGCGTGAAGCACAAGTTCATCGTGCAGGCGAATGAGACCGACTGGGATTTCGTCAACCGCCTCGCGCGCGAGCTAGGGTTCGTCGCGTACGTGAAGGTCTGGACGGTTCTCACGCGCGGCACGACCGCGCTGTACTTCGGTCCGGTCGAGGTCGCGAAGACACCACCGTCGACGACCTCGTTCGAGGTGGGCGACATTCGCGTCCTCAGCTACCGCGGCATCCTCACGAACTCTGGGACCCCCAGGGAGGTCTCGGTGCCGGGCTGGAATGACGCCAAGGGATCGGCGGCCTCCGGTCAAAAGTCGCTCTCCTCGAAGTTACGACGGACGATGAAGGACCAGAGCAGTGGCGGTAGGTTCGTAACGTCCGCGAAGGCCGGTCGAAAGACCTCTCTCGAGACCTTTGCCGGGAGCAAGCCCCAAGCGGATCGAGCCGCGCTCGGCGCTGCCGTTCGGGAGTCAGGGGCGACCGTAGACCTCGACATGAGGGTCAGGGGAAATCCGCTCATCGACATCAACAAGTCGATCAAGATCGACGATGATGCCAACGGCCCGCTGCGCGGTGCCCAGGTCGTCAGCGCGGTCATGCATGTCTACGAACCTGATCTCGACGGATACACGACATCCATATTCTGCACGGGCTTGGAGGATCGGTCGTTGGGCGGGCTCCATGGGAGTGGCACGCCGCCGCCGAGGTTCCACGGCGTATACCCCGCCATCGTCAACGACATCAATGATCCCGAGAAGAAAGGCCGAGTGAATCTCACCCTGCCGTGGCTCGATTCGACCTTCGTCACCGGCTGGGCCAGGGTCCTGCAGCTCGGTGCCGGAGCCGGCGTGGGCCTGCAACTCATGCCGCGCCCGAAGGACGAGGTCATCGTTGCCTTCGAGAATGGGCAGCTCGATTCGCCGTATGTGCTCGGCGGCGTGTACGGGGCCAAGGCTGGCAAGATCCAGAACACCGACCTCGTCCGGGATGGGGTGCCCGTCAAGGCAGCCCTCACGACCAAGGCGGGGCACCAGATCATTTTCGACGACACCTCGGAAAAGTCGAGCATCACCATCCACACGACTAACGGCAACTCGTGCTCCATCGTCATGGATGCGAAGAAGGGCATCACGATCGAGACCAAGGGCGACCGCCCCGTCACGATCAACAGTTCCGCCGATGTCAACGTCACGGCCAAGAAGAACGCGAAGGTCACGGGCCAGGACGTGACCGTCGATGCGAAGGGCAAGACGAAGATCAATGCAAATGGGTCCGTGACGGTTTCGGGGGCGAGCGTCACCGTGGATGCTTCGTCATCGCTGAAGATGAAGGGCGCGGTCGTCAACGTGGAGGCCTCCGGGATCCTCACCCTCAAGGGATCGGTGGTGAAGATCAACTAATGGTCTCGAATCTCGACTCGGCGTTCACCGGCCGAGGCCTTGCGTACCCACTCGCGGTGAACTCCCAAGGAGGCATCCGTCTCGTCAATGGAGTCGAGAACGTCGAGCGAGCCATGCGCCTGATCCTCGGTACCGCCTATGGCGAGCGGCCGATGCGCCCGGAGTTCGGCTGTTCGATTCACGACATGCTCTTCGAGCCCGGCACGATGGATCTTCTCACGCGCGTCCAGATCGAGGTCCACGATTCACTCCTGCGCTGGGAGCCTCGCATCGACATCCTCGAGGTGATCGCAGTATTCGACGGGGATCCGACCCGCGTGCTCATCACCATCAACTACCGTCTCAAGGGCACGTATGACCCCCGCAACCTGCTCGTCCCCTTCTACGTCATCCCCACCGAGGAGGCGCCATGACGTTGCCAGCCCCGAATCTCGATGACCGCGGATTCCAGGATCTCGTCGACGAGGCGAAGCGACTCGTCCAGTTGCGCAACCCGGAGTGGACCGATCACAATGTGTCGGACCCGGGGGTCACGCTCATCGAGACCTTCGCCTACATGACCGATCAGCTGATTTACCGACTCAATCGCGTTCCGGATCTCCACTACGTGAAGTTCCTTGACCTGCTGGGCGAGAAGATGATCCCGCCGGCGGCCGCGGTCGCCCGCATCGAGTTCTGGCTTTCGGTCGCGCAGGACGTCGATATCTCCATTCCGCGAGGCACCCTAGTCTCGACGGTCCGCACCGGCAACGATCGAGCGGTCACTTTCGCGACGATCGATGACTTTACGATTCCGGCCGTCGACTGCAGGCAATCGCTCACGAAGGCGGTCGATGGCGGTTTCGAGAATCACGATGAGAGGCGAGCCCTGCGCGAGGAGTTCCCGGTGTTTTCCTCCTGCCCGCAGGTCGGCGATGCGCTGTACATCGGCCTCACTCAAGCCGCGAGCCATTGCTTCGTGAGGCTGGTCATCGCCTCCAACAGCGACGTCGAGGGCATCGGCGTGGATCCCCTTAATCCGCCGTACATCGTGGAGGCATGGGATGGCCAGAAGTGGGGCAAGTCGCGGATTCTCTCCGACGATACCGGCGGTCTCAACCGCTCGGGGAATATCGATCTGTCCATTAGCGAACATGTGGCCTCGACTATCGGCGGCGTGCACGCTGCGTGGTTGCGAATCATCGTGGTCGAGACGGTTGGTAGCCAGCCCGCCTACCTCAGCACGCCGGAGATTCTCCACGTCGAAGCCGATACCCTCGGCGGCGTCATCGATGCGGCCCACTCTGAGCCCATCGAGAACGAACTCCTCGGACCATGCACCGGCACGCCAGGTGACCGCCTCCACCTGAGCCAGGTTCCCCTTGTGGCTGGCCAGATGAGCATGGAGATTGAGGTGAGTGGGGTGCGTGGTTGGACCACGTGGACTCGAGTCGAGAGCTTCGCCGAATCCGGACCGATGGACCGGCACTTCGTGCTCGATGAGGTGAGTGGTCAGTTGCGCTTCGGGCCGGTCATCAGGCTCCCCGAGGGCGGGTCCCGTGGCTACGGTGCCACGCCCGAACCGCAGGCGATGGTCCGTATTCCTCGTTATCTCGTCGGCGGCGGGCTCATCGGAAACGTCGAATCGCGTACGCTTTCGGTGCTTCGGACGAGCATCCCGTTCATCTCGACGGTCGTGAACTTGCAGGCTGCCTATGGTGGCTCTGACGCGGAGACCCTTGAGGACGTCAAGGAGCGTGCGGCGATCACGGTTCGGACTCAGATGCGGGCCGTGACAGCGCGTGATTACGAACTGCTGGTGGCAACGGCAGCACCATCGATAGCTCGCGTCTCCTGCATCGACGCCACCAGCATGGGAAAGCCAGGACATGTGCTCATCCAGGTCGTGCCGCGCGTCACGCGTGATGTCTCCGACTTTGATGCACTCCAGCCGCGCGAGGAGGTGCTCAAGGAGATCCGAAACTTCATCGATCCCCGCCGTCCGCTGGGAGCGGTCGTTCATGTCGAGCCACCCAAGTACCTTGGCGTGTCGGTGGTTGCACGCATCGCCTTGGAGCCGGGTGCGTCCCAGACGAGGGTCGTAGCGGAGGCCGACGCCGCCCTGCGAAGTTTCATGCACCCCGTTGAAGGCGGATATGACGGCAAAGGCTGGCCCTTTGGCCACCCGCTCCTCCTAGGCGATGTCCACGCCCGTCTCCAACGAATCCCCGGGCTGGCCTATGTAGATGTCGTTCGCCTCGTGCCGGTGGACATCGTGACCGGTGTGCACGGAACGCCCGGTGACAAGGTACAGGCCGGCGCGCGTGACCTCCTGTTTTGCGTAGGAAATGAGATCGAGGTGGTCGAGTGACAGCGGAGCTTGACCTCCGAGCCTCCACCTTGGCGCCAGGTGCGGGCCGGGGAGTGGTCCCGGGACTTCGCAGCCCATTTCCCCTGGAACGGCAACTCCCGGCGATGCTTGCTGACGACCAGTTCACAGCGAGGTTCCTCGCGGCCCTCGATGAGGTCATTGCGCCGGCCATCAGCGTCATCGACTGCTTTGATGCCTATCTCGACCCCCTCACCGCACCGACTGACATGTTGCGCTACATGGGAGCGTGGCTGCTCGCGACCATCGATGATGCCTGGACCGAGGACTCCCTTCGGCGCGACGTTTCGGATGCCCACTTGAGATCGAAGTGGGGCGGTACGGCGCGTGGCCTCCGCGATCGCCTGATGCCGCATGAGGTGTCGGCCCTGCGAATCAAGGAGTCAGGGAGCACGATTATGAGTGCGGTTCCGACGGATCCGGCCTCGTGGCCCGAGGCCCCTGAGCCGACGGTCACGCTGACGATCACCCCGCGGGACAAGGGCAAGCAGGAGGTGGCCCGGGTGACCCGCATCGCGCTGGGCCTGGTCCCGGCCCATGTCTCGCTCAAGGTGACGGCGGGGCGCTGAGCCGACCGTGACGATTTCGATGCACCCGGACATCACGTGCACCCGATGCGGGACCGTCGTTCCCTGGGGCCCGTACTGCCCGCATTGTGTCGCCTACCTCGAATTCGCGGGCGAGCCGCCATGGGCTCCAGATGAACCGGACGCGGAAGCGCAGGCACCCGTCCTCATCGAGGAGCCTTTGGCTGAGCTGGCGGCGTTTGGTGAGCTCATCCGGTTGGGTTCGGACCCGAGCGAGGACATTGAGCCCTCGGTGATGGACCTGGAGTCCGGTGCGGAACCCGTTGAGCCCGCGCCGACGGCACTGATCCCAGAGGTGTCCCGTGAAGCTGCGGGCCCCGCGGGGGGATCTCCGGTTTCGCCCTCATTGCCACTCGGCGATGGGCAGGAGTCAGCACATGACTCATCCGGTCCACGCCGTATCCCGTGGTACCGGCCAACCCCTGCGCAGCGTAGGGGATATGTCGCCTCCGGGGTCCTGTCCGGCTTCATCGTGCTCGTCATCGCCGTGGTCGCCGGATGGAGCACCTTGTTCGTGACGATTCCCGTCATCATGGGATGGGCTCTGGCGTCGGGCTGGCTGTTTTTCGTCGAGGACGAGCACGCGGAGGATCACCAGGATCACGAGGAGGAGACTTCCGAGGAGGTGGCTCCCGAGGAGGTGGCTTCCCAGGAGGTGGCTCCTGCGGAAGCCGGGGGGCTCGAAGCCCGAGCACCTCAACTTGTCGATGCGGTGGTGGTGAATCCGCACGGGTCTACGATTTCAAGGGCCACGACGGGTAACACTCCGTGCCCCACTTGCGGCAATCCCAACGGTGCAATCCGGCGCTACTGCGACTGGTGCGGCGGGGTCATGGAGGGCGCCACCCTCTCTCCGAGCACGGTTGCCGCACTTGGCGCATCCGAGGATGACGGAAAGCCCGAAAAGGGCAAGAAGCGAAAGGGCCGGAGGTCCCCGAGTCGCAGTTGGCGCCAGGCGTTGCTTGCCGGCGGAGTCGGGCTCGTTCTCATCTCCACCCTGCTCGTCGCGTTCTTCGGCCCAGGTGCGCTCCGGTTTAGGGGCGGAATCACGACCGTGTATCAGCAGATCAGCCAGTGGCTAAATCCGTTCACCGGTCAAGTTCAAGCCATCGACACGGTCACCTCGACGTCGACCCTGCCGGGCATGTCGCCGGACCTTGCTGCGGGCGGAGATGTGAGGACATTCTGGGCGTCCGACACGAGTCCCGGCTTTGGCATCGGGACAGTCCTCACCTACAACCTCGCCGATGCCAGCCCGATCAATCGCATGGTGATCTACCCCGGGATTCAGGGCCCGCAATTCGACTCGCGCGCCCTCGCGACGCCCAAGCAGATCACCTTGACCTTCGATGACGGGACGTCGATCACGACGGTTCTGCTGCCCGTCGATGACGAGCGTGCCCTGACGCAACTCGTCGAATTCCCTGCGGTGGGTACCCAGACGGTGACGATGACCATCGATAGCGTCTACCCACCGCGCGGGGCTCTTGAGGGCGATCTAGGGGAGGTTGCGATCAGCGGAACTACGTTCATAAAGCTCCCGCCGCCGCCGCCGCTCTTTGGGATTCAGCAGGGTGTTCGAGAGCCGAAGCTCCCGGGTCTCCGCGGATCGACTAGCGGCTAGCAGTTCACCTCTCTGAATTGCCGTCAACTGGCGGCGGGCGTTGCCGAATCAGCAGGTGCGGGTTGACTCGGCTCGCCGCCCGCGACCGTTGCCGATGGCGCCGGTATAGGTGCGGGAGTTGAGTCGGATCCCGAAGGTGCCAGGGTCTGGTCCGGGGTCGCCGGCTCCTCAGTGGTCCCGCAGAATGCTTTCGTGTACACCGACTCGCCTTCAGCGGTCGTCGCCCTCATTCGGAAGCAGTATTTCGTGGCAGGGCTGAGGTCGACGACCTCTGCGGCGGTGTCGGCTGCCTTCGGACTCACCGCGACGTCGGACCAGCCGGTGAAGATCTTGCGCTGAATGGTCCAACCGGTAATGGTCGCCGCCGGATCGCACACCTTCGAGGGGGCCGCATCGACAGTCGGACTCAGCCCGGGCCTCGTCGAGGGGCTGGCCTGCACTGTCAGTGGCGGGGCGCTCATGCCGCGCGGCGGTGCGGTTGCGGGAGCCCAAAGGATAGCCATCGACGTGGTGGAGATCGGCTTTGCCTCGGTTTCCATCGGAGGGCAGGGGGCGGGCGAAGTCGACTCCAGTGACGCCGTTGCGCCGGCCAGTGGTGTGTCCGGGAGCCCGTCTCCGTTCGTGTCGATGCCGTCGGCGATGCCATCGCCGTTGACGTCAACTCCGTTCGGGTCCGGAACGAATGCGCATGCTTGCGGGCTGTAGAGGGACTGCGAGGCTTCGACCTTGGCAGCGACGCGATAGCAGGCCTCCCCCGGAGCGACGGCCACCACCACGTACCGGGTGGTGCCCCCGTCAAGGTTGGCGACCTCGGTACAGCCCTTGCAAATAGGTGACGGCCGAGCCAGGTGAAGCGCAGCGTCATCGCTGCTAGGGCTTGGCGTGGCACTCGTCCTCAGTGCGATAGAGGTGACGCTGGCCGGGGGAGTGGATACTGCAGTTCGCGCCGAACTCCCACTCGTCGTTGGGTCGCCTGCCGGACCCAACGAATAGACGGTGTAGTTCGACGCACCTGGTGACTGATCCCAGGTGAGCACCACCTGTCCTGGCCCCGCAGCTGCAGCCTTCACATTTTTGGGTACGGGCGGGGCGCCGGCGGTGGTGGGAGGCGCTGATGCGAGCAATCGCGAGACGACGAAGACGGCGATGAGCGAGAGGAACCCGAAGAGGAGCACGAGCCTGCCGAAGAACCCGAGGCGCACACGAAGAAGGGGCTTGTGCAGCACGCTACCTCGAGCGTCGTCCGCCTGGGGATCGACGATTGGCATCCCGGAATCCGCGTTCGTGATCGGAGTGATGGTTGCGGTGAACGCTCGGGTGTCGAAGGTGGTGCCGATGAGGCGGGGTGCGGCCTTGACGAGGACTCCTGACCATCGGGACTCGCCGGGCGCGAGCGTGATGGTGGGTTCCTCCGGCTTGACGGTGAGGTAGCCCTCCGGATCTTCGGCCTCGATTCGGTAAGTGACAGTGGAATTACCTTCATTGCTCACCTGAACGAGTAGCTTCGCCTTGGTGCGAATCGAGAAGCTGTTGCGTCCTATCGCCGTCGAGAAGCGGTAAAAGGGGGCGACCGCCACGAGCATCTCGTCGGACGAGGCATTTGCCCTGCGCACCTCGGACATGGCCTGTACCCCGATGACGTAGTCACCGGCGACGACGCTGGGGGATAGCGGGGGCCGCAGCGTGATGAGCGCCGTCCCCTCCTCGCCCGGGAAGAGCGAGAGGGTGGGGGGATCGATTTCCACCCACGGCGCAGCGGGACCCAGTGCGATGAGGTCGTACGTCTCGACGATGGTGCCGGCATTTTGGACGTCAAAGTGGGCTCGAAATGCCTCACCAGGCGTGACCCGTGCGTGGTCCTCGCGAATATTGACAAGGGGCCGCATCAGGGGTGGCTCTGACGATGGATCGATGAACGTGGGGGTCGTCATATGTCCTCAAGTCCTGGATCAACTGTTGCAGGCTTGTCTATCATCCCGGGGGGTGCCCTTGAGCCGTGTGGTCATGTACCTTACGGCCTACTACAAAGGATTATGCCCGAATTCGCAAAGAACATGAAGCCCGCCGCCATGTCCCCGGCGGCCGATAAAGGGTCGGGCGGGCGCCGGTTCACTTTGCCAGCCTGGTCTGACGACTTCAGCCGGACGGCTCGCTGCGGCTCCTCGCGCATGTGGTGATCGCTGGCGGCGAGGGAGCACGAGTTGGCGACGAGAATCACGCCGGCGTGGAGGTCAGCCCGATCCGAGGTGGGGGCGCGAGGTGGTCGATGACGGTACTCACGAGCGCGACCTCGCCGCGCATCTTCTCGCGGCACCCCTCGGTGGAGGGTCTCTCGTCGTGGCCTTACTCGGATGGTCGGAGGTGATGACGACGTACCGATCGCGCGCCGTGGATCGGAGGGTACGGGCGTGCGCGGGGAGGTGTCGTCGTGGACATAGTGTGCCGGGCCAGTCCCCGGGACGACCTCGGCGTTGATGAGCGGATGCAAGCCATCGCCGAACTCAGCGCGATACGGGGAGTCCTGGTCGCCGAAGCGGTCGAGCTATTCAAGCCTACCCGGCGGCTCGCAGTCGCAGATGTGGAGGACGGAGAGGCGCCAGAGACATGCGGGCACTTTCGCTCACCTATCATGCGCACGATCCGGCAGGTCGCTTTGGTGCCGCTCAGGCGGGCCAGCGATCAGCCATCACCAGGCGCGAGCACACGTCACGCTGTGCTGTCGGTATCGTCAAGCAGTTTCATGAGCCGGGAAAGCTGCCGGGCAGTCAGCTCCAGTCCGCCTTCTAGCGCCACCTCGAGGATGTCACGATCCCTCCGTCGAGCTTCGGGCGCAGGATGCCCGCCCAGAGTCCGCGGACCTCGGGGAAGGAGACCGAGTGGATCGACTCGGGCGAGATGGAGGATCGGACCCCCGGTGATGAGCGCGGTCCACGCGTCGGCAATGAACCCTGGGAGGGACTCGTACTCCCAGGGAACTGTCCCGGTGGAGGAGCTTCCCGTGCCGCGGCTGAATTGCTCGGTCAGGAGTTGGACTTTGGCGTAGACCGCACTGCCTCGAAGCGTCTTGTTCGCCACCACAGTGACGGCGAGCGCGACGGTCGGGATGTCGTGGTCTGGTCGGGAGAGCTGGACGCCGAACGCTTCTCACGGCATCGTTTACGGCACGATCGTGCCGATCTGACCAGTGAGTGCGATGTTCTACGGCAGGTCGAGAACCCGGAGCCTCCTGCCGAGGGCGAGGTGTTCAACCTGCTCGAGCTCTTGGTTGAAGTAGCCAAATGCATCGTTCGCCTCGTGAACGCCAACGACGATCGTATTGAGGGCTCTGAGCATTCTCCCGATGAGCAGGCCACAAAGCGGGAGCGTCACCGTGACCCGCTGGCTTCATGTGGTCATCGAGCAACCCGGGTCGAACGCCATTCTGCTTGAGGACGAACGATTGGCGGGAGTGCATCCCCGGCTATGGATTTACGGTGATCTTGACCTTCTGGACGACCTTGCCCTTGCCGTCGACCGGGCCGTCGTAGACCTTCACGACCGCGGTGCCGGGCCCGAGGGCGCGGAATCCGACGGCCGTGCCGTTGCCGGCCGGGAGGATCTCGATGATGGCGGGATCGGACGAGACTGCGACGTAGCCGGTCTTCTTCGAGTATTCGAAGTTGGGGAACACCGCGATCTGACTCGGGATGAGCTCGATCTTCTTCTTCTTCGCCTTCACGAGGATCGGTGACCAGGTGGCGGGATCCTCGCCGACCATGATGTCCTCGGTCGCCTCGACCGTGGGCTCAGCGAGAGCGGACATCGCAACCGAAGGGGCCGCCGTGGGCACGGTCTCCGCCGAATCGCTGCAGGCGCCGAGCGTGGTCGCCGCGAGCAAGCCGAAGGCGGCAAGGGCCATGACCCTCGTTGACGGTCGTGTCATGTCGAACCCCTTTGGTCGGGAAGGCGCACAGCGAATCGAGAATACGTAGGTGAAGGGTATGCCCCATCGGCCGCGGGGACCCCGAAATGGCGCCCGCGACACGACGAAATTCTTCGCGACCGCGGCCGGTACGCCGTGTCAGCGCTGACGGCTGCTACCGGAGCCCTGGGCGGGAGGCCGGCCGGAACGGCGCGGGGTGGATGACGATGGACGTGAGGTGCGGGGCGACGAGGAGCGAGGAGCGGCGGGCCTGGAGCTCGCCGACACGGCGATGCCCTCCCATTCGGCAGTGACATCGGCCCTGCGAAGGAGGTCACGCACCTCGCCCACCTGATCGGGGGTGGCAATCGTCACGACCTGGCCGGCTGCACCCGCGCGGGCGGTTCGGCCGGACCGGTGCGTGTACGCCTTGTGCTCGACCGGCGGGTCGGCATGTACGACGAGGGGAACGTCATCGACGTGAATGCCGCGGGCGGCGATATCGGTCGCGACGAGGGCGGTCGCTGTGCCGTCCGAGAATGCCGCGAGGTTGCGCTCCCGAGCATTCTGCGACAGGTTGCCGTGCAACTCGACCGCACCGACGCCGATGGCGTCGAGCTTGCGAGCGAGCTGCTTCGCGCGGTGCTTGGTGCGAGTGAAGACGACCACCCGGCCCTCGCGGGCCATCCGTGCGATCTCCTCGACGCGATCGGCCTCCTCGACGACGATGACCCTGTGCTCGAGGAGCACCGGAGCCTCGACGCCTGCGGCGTGCGACACCGGATTGGTGAGGTACCGGCTGATGAGGGTGTCGACGCCACCGGCGAGGGTCGCGGAGAACAGCAGTCGCTGACCGTTCTCCGGCGTGTGGTCGAGAATCCGCTTCACCATCGGCAAGAATCCCTGATCGGCCATGTGGTCGGCCTCGTCCAGGACGCATACCTCGATGCGGTCGAGCGAGACATCGCCGGCCTGCATGTGGTCGAGGAGGCGTCCGGGACAGGCGACGACGATCTCGACGCCCGTGGCGAAGGCCTTGCGCTGCGCCGCGTGGGTCACGCCGCCGAAGACGGTCGCGGTCTTCATGCCGTACGCGGCTGCCAGCGGTTCGATGACTGCTGCCACCTGGGTGGCGAGCTCGCGGGTCGGCACGAGTACCAGTGCGCGGGGGCGCCCGCGCATCGGTGCCATCGGATCCGAAGCGAGACGGGCGACGATCGGCAGCGCGAAGGCGAGGGTCTTGCCGGACCCGGTGCGCCCCTGCCCAAGGACATCGCGACCGGCGAGCGAGTCCGGAAGGGTTGCCTCCTGGATCGGGAAGGGCTCGGTGACCTGCTGGGCGGTGAGGAGCGCGACGAGTGGCGCAGGCACGCCGAGTGCCGAGAAGCCGGTTCCGGTTACGGCCGCAGCTGCCGAGCTGGCCGAGGGAGGGGTGATCGGGGGCATGACCGGGAGTTTCGCCGGTGCCGGCCGCTGGGCGCTGGCGCCTCGGCTCGATGAGCTGCCCTGCCGGCGGGGGCCGGAGGAGCTGCCCTGCCGGCGGGGACTGGATGAGCCTGGGCGCGAAGGCCTGCCGCCTCGGTCACTTGACGTGGACCGGGCAGTATTCGTTGCAGTAATGAGGAACTCCCTTGATTGCGTGCTGTTGACAGGTTGCCGCGAACCTGTCGAAAAGGAGCACGCGCCGCTGAGGCGGCAAAAACCCGAAGTAACAGGAGCATACCAAGCAATCAGGGCCACGGCTCCCACCAGGCAATGAAGGTGCTCCGGGGGCCGCGCGGGGGTCGCGCGGGGGTGGGGGCTTCTCAGGCAGGTTGATGTTGCTGCAGGCGTTCGATCATGATGCCGAAGCAACATCAACCAGCCTGAAACCGGGGGGCTGGGCCCTGGGGCAGCCGAGTTGTCCGATACTTGGCTGGTGGACGTGGATTCTGGCTTCGGCGTGTGTCTTGTTGCCCCTGCTGACCCCCGTGCCCGTGCTTTCACCATCGACCTTGCTGACGATTACCTCGGCGTGATCGGCGGAATCGTCGGCGGGAACGTCGACACCATCGTGCTCGACGACGGGCTGAGCCTGTGGTTCCGCGAAGATGCCCGAAGCGCGGGCCTGCCGCGCAATGTGTCGGCAACCCTCCTCGCCGGCGACCAGATTCACGGCGATGCGGTCGTCACCGCATTCGACATCGACGACGTCGGGAGCCTGGCGCTGTCAGCCGCGCAGGTTGAGTCGCTGTCGGGGCTGCTCGACCCTCGGCCGTAGGACGGCTTCGACCGACCGGTTCGTCTCGCGCAGGTCAATGGTGCGGGTGACGTCGCACTCGGCTGCCGCCTCGCGATCAAGCGGGCGGTCGACGCATCCGATGAGGTGGGTGGCCTGGCCAGCGCACGCACTTGAGGTCTGGTTGATCATCAGGCCATCGATTCCCCGTTCGGACTGCATGACCTGGACCGGCAACACGATGCCCCAGGGCCGCCAGCCGATCAGGTCGCTGCTGTCGGCGCCCGCGGCAGCCGACGCGGTGATCGCGATGCTCAGCCCCCGGTCGATGAGCATGCGGAGGGCCTGCCCGGCTCCGCTCGGCACGTCCTCGAACAGGAGCACCGTTCTCGCCGAGGTCTGCAGGTCGATGAGCGGGACGAGGACGTTCGGCAGTGACAGGTCACCCGCCTCAGGATGGACGAGGATCGACGGCATGCGCAGGATGAGCGGTGCATCGACGAGTCCTGCAGCATCTGCCGACTGAACCGTCGCATTGAGCGCATCGAGCGAGATCTGAGCGGCGAGGGCTGCGAGATGCGCCTGTCGATTCACGGCCTTCAGGAGGTTCTCCGGCACCCGCATGTCAAGGTGCTTGAACTCCCGCGCCCAGCCAACCCCGAGGAGGAGCGCCTCGACGGCGTCGTCCTGAGTCCTTCGGACCGGGGTCACCTCCGTGACGAAGCGCCCTGTGCCGCGGTCGGCGCGCAGTCCATCGAGGAGATTCTCGACGGTCACCGGAGTTGTCTCGACATCGAAGATCTGCTCGGGCCGTAGGTCCAGGGTGCTGAAATCGGGGACCGTGAACGGGTTCCGCGTTGCCTGGTCGACGGCCAGCCGGTCGAGTGCGGTCTGGATGAGTCCCTCGGAGGTGAGGTCATCGACCTGATGGGCGGCGTAGCCGAATGAGGTCGTGACGAGCACGTCGAGATCCATGGGTGTCGAGGAGCCGTGGGTGACGGTGTTGATGGTCTGCTGGAGATCGCGAAGGAGTTGAATGCTCGTGCGGATGACCGGACCGGAGGCGAGGGCCACCCAGATACGACCGGGACGCTCATATGCGACGAAAAACTCATGGCCGGAGAACGCCGGATTGGCGAGGGCGGCACGCATGACCTGACCGATGGCGGCATGCTCGTAGCGTCCGCCCGCGAGGGCTGGAAACTCGTCGATGCCGTAGACGCCGACGACGAGCGAGGCCTGGTGCGGATTGCGGTCGAAGCGCTCGCTCATCCGCCTCATGGACTCAACCAGCGCGGCCATGTTCGGCCAATGCTGCCCAGGATCGAACATGACGTCGTAGGCCGCGGCCTGCCGCTCGCTGCCTCCGGCGAGCATCGGCGTGACCATGGTCCAGGTCGCCAGCTCGCTGAACTTCTGCAGGAGCGCCTGAGACTGGGTGGCGAAACGGCCGGGTGCCAGGCAGTCCCAGACGGTCACCCCGCTGGTATTCGCCTGCTCAGAGCTCGGATACAACGGGATGTGCAGGGCGGAGAGGGCGACAACCTGCTCGAGCCGCTCGCGGGGTGCTCGTTCATATCGATGGGTCACGGCGAGGTTCTTCTTCGGTGCGCCCGATCCGATGTCGTGCACCGTGAGGGCCTGCATGCCGCCGAACACGACCAGGGCCATCCGGCTCGTGGTCGGGAGCGACGCCTTGGCCGCGAGCTCCGGCGAGAGGGAGCCGTCGGCAAGCCGGGTCGCGATGCGCACCTGATGGGAGGCCCAGAGCACGAGGGTACGTTCGGCCTCGGCCCGCCACAGGGCGATCGATGCGACCCAAAGAAGTAGCCAGCAGGCGATGAAGACCCCGAGCCCGGCGAGGATCGCAGGTGTGGGCCCGCCCATGTCCGGCATGCGGAGGAGTTGCTCGCCTGTCAGGGTGACGAGCCAGGCAAGGAGCGCGCTCACGCCGGCGACGAGGAATCGGCGGCCATCTGTCGCATCGCGCACCACCGCCCACCCGACCTTGTCCATGCGAGCCCAGCGGTCCAGGGCTTCCATGGCCAGACCCAAGTAGAGCGCAACGACGGCGGCAAGCAAGAGGGGAACGATCGAGGAGTTGTCGACGACCGCTGCAGCAAGGGGCCGGACGATGACGAAGGCGACGGAACTGACGACCATCATTGAGACGGCATGGTGGAGATGGAAGTAGCGCGCGTTCGGATCGCGGGCGATCGTCGCGCGATTCAGGATGAGGGTTCGCAGGAGGTAGGCCGTCCCGAGGAGCACGAACGCAACGGCGGGGGTGAGGTAGAGCCCGGCGAGCATCGCTCCGACGAGCACCGCATTGAACCGGATCGTCGTCGATTGCCAGGGTCGGATCGGGATCGACGGAGCATCGAGGATGGCGCGCGCGGAGGAGGTCGCGCCGGTTCGGAAGATTGCCTGCGGCGCGAACACGCTGATGGCCGCGAGGAGGAGTGCGGCAGCGAGCACTCCGGGGGTTGTCATGATCAGGGGCGGTGAGGCCGTGTCGCCAGTCGCGGAGATTGAGACGATGCCCACGGTCATCGAGGCGATGCCGATGGCCGCGTACAGGGCCGTGAGGAGTCCGATTCGCAAGTGCAGCACGGCATCGTGGCCGCGGATGGCGGGGTTCGGGTACACCCAGGCGCCGAGTTCGCGAATGAGTCGTGCTGATCCTGCGACGACCGCTGAATCCATGCTGCACCTCCCTTGCCCTGCTCTGGCCGCTTGTTCCGTTCGGTGGATCACGCGAACGCCCTACTGCATAGGGTCAAGGGTGCCTCACCCCCTCGTGAATTGCCACACTCGCCATGCTCGTAGCCACCTGGGCGACCGATCACCGTGGGTCTGGGGATCGTGGGTCTGGGGAACGTAGGTAACGTCTCGTCGAGGATGAACGGACCCTCGGTCCGATTTCGTCCGAAACACACCCATGAAGACGCCGGTCTCGATGGCCAGCGCTGGGATGTTATCGGAGGTGCAACGTGCGCTCGCCCGTACGCGCTCGTGCCGCTTCCGACGACGGCTTCACGCTCGTCGAGGTGCTCGCCGCCATGGTCGTGTTCATCCTCGTCTCGACCGCAACGGTCTCGATCCTCATCCTCGCCCTGCGCACGGTTCGCGAGAACAGCGACCGGGTGCAGGCCGCCAACATCGCGAGGTCGCAGGTTGACGCGATGCGGTTCCTCGGCGCCTCGCTCATCCCCAAGGGGCTGAGTCTCGGCGGCCCCACAGGGACAGACCCCAGTTTCACTGTCCGAACGACCGCGAACTGGGTCGGGCTCAGTCAGACGGTGAGCGCCTGCGAGGCGGCCCAGCCCGGCCAGGCGTACGTTCGGGTCCACGTCGAGGTCTCGTCCGCGAACCTCAGCGGCCCGCAGGTCATCGACACGATCGTCGTCCCCGAATCAGGGGATACGGCCGATGGGACAGGTGCGACAACGGTCGCCGTCGTCGACCAGTTGGGTGCCCCCGTGTCCGACGTCGCCGTTCGCGGCCTCGACGCCATCAAGCCCACGAACGCTTTCACGCTCACGACCGGATCCGATGGCTGCCTGTTCCTGCCCGGGCTCGCCCCCACCGGATCCCTGATCGTGACAGTTTCGAGGACGGGCTACGTGTCGTCGACCCCGACCGGGACCTCGCAGACCCTGCTCGTGACCTCGGGTTCTGTTACCCGATCGACCTTCGAGCTCGCTGCCCAGTCGAGCATCGTTTTTGCCTCGGCCCTCCCCACCTACCTGATGCCCCCGCTCATGCCTGTGTCATGGCAGGTCAACACGACGGGTGCTGCGCTCACAGCTGCGACTGCAGGAGCGACAGTCGGTCAATTATGGCCGAATACCAACGGTTTTTCGGCATGGGCTGGTTCGTGTGCCGATGCGAATCCGACCGCCTACGGGGTCGCTCATCAGGCGTTCGCCTTCATTGCAGGTCAGTCGACGATCGCTGCCCTGGCGGTAGCCCCCGTGAGAATCCGAGGGCTCCCCGCCGATGCGGACGTCACGGCCTTCTATGACGGAACCGATCCAGCGTGCGCGGGTCAGTCGTTCGCGCTCGGCAAGAGCGACATCCTCGGAGTCCTGAAAGTCGGGCTGCCCTACGGGCAATGGCGATTCCAGACGCCCGGACAGGTTCAAACGCTCCTGGCTCCGCTCCTACCCTCCCCGGACTCCACACCTCTGACCGAGGTCGTCGTCAACTTCACTCTTGCCGATCTCGACAATCCGTCGCCGAGTCCCTCCGGGACGGCAGCGCCGACCTCGACAGCGACACCGTCGCCGACGGCGACCGGGGGCACGCCATGATCACGCGCCCGCAGACAGTCAAAGGCGACGACCCGGCAGGCGACGCGGGTTTCACCCTCACTGAACTGCTCATGGCCATGGCGATCTTCGGCATCCTCATGGCCATCGTGGGCGGCGCGATGCTGTCAGGCTTCTCGACCATCCGCACGGTCATCTCGGAGACGAGCGATCAGGCCGACGTCCAGAACAGCGCCGAGTGGACGACCCGCCTCCTGCGTTACATGGACATCCCGACCGGCCGGACCGCAGCCATCGACCAGCTCGGCCCGACATCGATCACCTTCTACACCTACTCGGGCACTGGCGATAGGAACGACGTCCCCTACAAGGCGAAGGTCTCGACCATCGCGAATGCGAATGGCAGCACCTCCCTCGTCTCGGATATCTGGACGCCGACCATGGTGGCCGCGGCATGGACCTGGCCCGAGCCCGCTGTCCGCCGGACACTCCTCACGGTCCCGCAGGGTGTCGCGGCGCCCCTGCGGCTCACCCTCGCCACCTGCGACACCCTGACCGAGTGCACGAGCGTGAAACGCGAGATCGCCCCTGCGGTCCTCGGCCCGGTCTCCCTCGATGTCGGCGAGGTACCCCAATCAGTCACCATCACGATCGGAAACCCGGCCGAGCCGGGCACTCTCGTAACCCAACGGGTGAGGCTGGTGAATCTCGGATGAAGGCCACAAGGTTGGTGAACGCACGATCAGCGGTGCACGGTGACCGCGGCGCGGCCAGTCACGGTGACCGCGGCGCGGCCAGTCACGGTGACCGCGGCGCGGCCATGATCCTCGTCATGGCCTGGAGCATGCTCCTCCTCCTCCTCGCCCTCGTCGTCACCCGAGCCGCCATCGGGCAGATCCTCCCCTCTGATCGCAGTGAACGCTCCTATGAGGCGCTGGCCGCCGCGGAGGCCGGCATCGATGACTACCGGGCCAGGCTTCTTGCCCAGCCGAGCTACTTCAGGGAGTCCGATCCGACGAACCTCTCGCTCACCGGCTGGGCCCAGGTGCCTGGCGGTGCCTCCGCCGGCGAGTTCACTGTGGCCGTCGACTCCTCGACCGCTGGCTCCGAGGGTGTCATCCGGCTCTACTCGACGGGCCGTTCCGGGAACATGACGCGCACGCTCGAGGCGGTGCTCTCGAAGCGATCGACCCTGGACTACGTCTACATGAGCGATATCGAGACGCCCTCGCCGATGCTGCCCGGTGCGTACTCAACGGCGCCCATCGCAGGTGCCGTTGGCGGCCAGCCGACGAGCCAGGGCGTGGCGAGCAGCCTGTGCTCCCGCTACTGGTACGAGCAGGGCGCCATCTCGCCGACCGTTCAGGGAAACCAGCGAAATCTCAATTTCTGCCAGTGGGCAGGCATCTACAGCAACGAGCGCATCGTGGGCAAGCTCCACACCAATGACGTGTGGCGGCTTGACAACGTCAATCTCTCCGGAGCCCTCGATGCGGGGGCGATCTCGTCGGCCTGCCGGAGCGCGGCTGACGGGCTCCTTCCCGGCGAGGTCGGCTGCTCGGAGAACCGCCGATTCATCTCGACGGCCGAGAGCGGCATCACGAGCAACAACGGCGCAAACGCCGTTTGGCCGCCAGCATCCACCCCGACATACCAGGGCGACGCCTTTCGGCCCGCATCGAGCGGTGATGCCACGCAGCGCAACCCACGCTACGAGCCGGTACTCGAACTGCCGCAGTCGCCAGCGCTGCTCAAGAAGCGGGCAAGTTCGAACGGATGCGTATTCACCGGACCGACCCGCATCCGGTTTTCAGTCGAGACCGGGGTCGGCTACATGTATGTCACGAGTCCCGACACGTTGGTGACGGCGACCGCATGCGGTGGCACGACGCTGAAGTCCTCGACCTCGGCTCCGGCGACGCAGGTGACGAAGAAGATCGCCCTGAATGGCTTCACCGACCTCGTCGTGTATATCCAGAACGTGCCCCGGCCCGGCCAGGCCGACGATGCGGACAATGACTACGACGTGAACAATCGCTGGACCGCCGGGACAGAGCCGACCTGCAAGGCGAAGACCACGAAGATCTACCCGTACCTGATCCCGAACGACACCGTCGACAGGGCCCTGTTCAACTCCGGTTCGACGTACAAGGGGTTCCCGTCGGAGCAGGCAGATCCGGCATCCCCTTGGTACGCGAACAACTGCGGCAGCGGTGATCTCTACGTCCAGGGTCCCTACAAGGGCAACCTCACCATCGCGACGCAGAGCAACATCGTCCTGACGAGCAGCGTCACGGACTCCACATCGACGGGCACCTCAGGGCAACCGGCCGCGAGCTCGACGAGCGCGCTGGGACTCGTATCGGAGAAGTTCACCTACGCCTACCGGCCGACGAAGGCGGATCGAACGTGGGTCGGCGACTGGAAGTCGGCCAATGCCGTTGATCCGAAGTACAACTTCGCCCTGCTCGCGGTCGATGAGTGCTTCGCCGCTCAGGATCCGTACTACTCGCCGAGGCAGGGCAACATCTACCTGTGGGGATCGCTCGCGCAGAAGTACCGCTGCGTCGTCGGATCGACCGGCGGCTACTACAAGCAGTACGCCTTTGACAGTCGGCTGATGAGCCTGCATCCGCCGTACATGCTCGAGCTCTCGACAGAGCCGTGGGAGGTGGAGCGCTACTCCGAGCTCACGCCGGTCACGCAGGGGGTCGGGTCGACGGCATGGCCGCTGGTGACCGCGCGTGATGGGGTGGTGACCGTGCAGAACGCCGTCGTCCAGTCCGGCGCTGCGACGGTGGCAGTAGTGGGAACCACCGCGACAGTCGCGGCAACATCAGCCGGGCAGGTCGTGGTGAGCTATGAGGTGGTCTCCGCGTCCACTGTGGAAACGAGGCATCTGGTTGTGACGGTCGAGTAGCGAGCCAATGATCCTGCGGGCCTGACTAGGGTTGGAGGCCGCGAAGGGTGATTGGGGTGATGGTGCGTGACGACCTCCCCTGATGGGTCATGGTCGGCGGAGGAGTTCTACGTCGATCTCCTGGCCCGGGTCAACGTGTTCACCGACCGTTCCCGCGCCTACGCGAACGCCGGCCAGGTCGAAGCAGCAGTGGTGAGCCAGTGGGGCGCGGACGTCTTGACCCTGCAATCCGTCGCCTGGGAGCGCATTGTCGTCGTCTCGAGCGCACCGCAGGAGCCGCTCTTTCAGCTCGGCGCCCGGGTTCTCGACGGACTGGGCGCCTGTGGCCTGCAGTCCGCATCCCAGGAATTCGGTGGCGCGAGCCGCTTGGCGCCAACGGCGGCCGGTCTGGTCGCCGCAGCACGTGACGCGATGGTCGCCTCAATCGATGACGACCTGCGCAGCGAACTAATGACGCGCCTGCAGTCGCTCGACCACCTGGATTCCCTGAAAGCGCCGAGTGCCGTCGACTTCAGCGTTGCAGCGCGGTCTCGGCTCGCTGGAATGAGTCCTGAGGACTTCGTGGGGCGCCGACGGCTGGACGCCGCCGCTCGTATGGCGCAGGCCTGCCGGATCGCTGAGGGCCTCGTGGCGGTCGGTCCGGGTGCGGATTCGTCCCCTGCCACTGCCGAGGATGCACCCGACGGGTCGGGGACGGTGACCGCTGCCATCGCGGCGGCCTATGAGGCCGACATGCTCACCCTTGACGCCTACCTCGTGGAGTCCGCGCTCGCCATCGGCGACGACCTGCTCTTCACCGTCCAGTTGCGCTGGGACTATGCGGCGGCGGCGGTGACGAGGCTCGCCGGCGTGCCAGCCGACCTCAGTGCAGCGGTCGCGCTCGTTCGTCGGACGCTGGCCCGAAGCCTCGGGGCCGGCGACGGGGCCCGACTCGAGCGAACCTGGATCCCACTCAACTGACCCGGTTCGGCGACCCGCAGGGCGTCAGGAGCGCGTCCACGGTGTTTGGGCGGGTTGATGCTGCGCTGCTGAAGGTTTCTGCTCCTCGCAGCGACATCAACCCGCCCAATCACTCGGCGGGATTGGAACATGGTGGGCCGGGCTCTTGGCGGCTTGGCTAGGGGGCCTGCGCGGAGGTCTTGGCCTGGGCCAGCAGGTCCTCCACGTTCTTCACCAGGTCGGGGAGCTTGGACTGCAGGATGAACGTCGTGGTGGTGAGGGTGGCGACCCGATCGGCGCCCGCATCACCGCCCGACTGGTTGGCGACGGTGAGTCCGGTGAGGAGGAAGTCGCGGTTCAGCCCTTCGATGTTCTTCACGAAATCCTGAACCTGCTCCAGGGAGCCGGTCACCGAGACCGTCACGTCGAGCTTCGCGACCCTGATGTTCGCGCGCTGGGCAGACTCCTGGGCGTCGGCGACCGCCCCGGTGGCCGACACGGTGGGGTCGTCAAGGGGAACGGGAACCGCCTGGGTGATGGCTGAGATCTTCTCGGCGGGGATGCCGGCATCCTGCGCCGCCTCGGTTATCTGAGTGAAGAGTTCGGGCAGCTGGGCTTCCTGTGGCATGCGCGAGAGGAGCTTTTGGACCCGCTCGGCGGCGGTCGGCGCGTCCTTCGCCATCTTCGTGAGGTCGCTCAGCTGCCGCTGCTGGGAGACATTCATGAGCTCGACCGACTCGGCCTGGGCCTGGAGGTCGGTCGATTGGGCGAGGCGAGGGGACAGGAGGATCAACCAGGCGATTGCCGAGGCGAAGATGACGGCCCCCAAGCCGAGGAGGATCGAGTTGCGGCGTCGATTCGAGGTCATGCCGTCATCCCCCCGCTTCCGGGCTGGCGGCGGCCCCGGACGGGGCGGGGGCGGGCTGGGCGGCCTGGAGGATCGCCACGAGCTGCTCTTGGGTGAGGGGGGTCTTCAGTGCTTCCACGGATATGCCGCTGGAGCCGGTGAAGGACAGCTGGGCTGCGCCGCCGACGGTCTTCGTGACGGTCGTGGAGGTGACGTAGGTGCCGATGAACGTGGGATTCTCGGCCATGCGGTTGAGGAACTCCGAGACATCGGCGCGGGTCGCGCCCTGCGCAGTGAAGGCGACGCAGCCGATCGTGATGTCGGTGCCGAACGGGTCGGCGTCAGGGCACAGGTTCAGCGAGCCAATGGGGTCGCTCGCGGTGGCCGGATCCGGCACGCCCGTGAAGGTCATCGAGAGATTCGAGTAGGTGATGGACGGGCCTGCAACATCCTGCAATTCGGTGAGCACGGATGAGACGACGGCCTCGGAGGCCAGGGCCTCCTGGATGAAGGTCTCCTGGTTCGTGATCTGCTGGTAGAGCTGGCCGACCGGCGCTAGGGCCTTCACCTGATTGAGGATCGCCACATTCTCGCGCTGGGCGGTGGTGAGCCGGCCCTCGGCTTCGAGGATGGTGCCGTTCTGCATGAGCCAGAAGCCGACAACGACTGCTAGGAGGCCAAGGAGGCCGAGCGTGAAGCCGCGCCGGATCTTGCGTACCGCGATCGATTCCCGCACCGAGGCGGGGAGCAGGTTGACCCGGGGAAGTCGTGGTTCGAAGGGCGGGTGCTCGACCTCGGCTGCGGCGTTCTTGGCCGACTTGGACGACTCGAACTTCCAGAAGCGCTTGGGCGGGGGCGTGGCGCGCCCTCGGCCGGTGGCTGATGGACTCGTGGCCATGTCAGGCCCCCATCGCCAGGCCGGTGGCGACGCTCAATGCTCGGGTGTCGAGGTCGCGCAGGCGGTGCGCAACGCCGACGCGGGCGAAGGGGTCGAGGAGGTCGACCGGCACCCTGAGTTCGGTCGTGACCCGCTCGGCAAGACCTGGTAGGCGCGCTGTCCGCCCCGAGAGGGACAGTCGTGCGATGGGATCGCGCTGCCCGGACGAGGCGAAGTAGTCCAGTGAGTCCCGGATCGCCCCGACGAGTGTCGTTGCCCATGGGTTGATGAGGGCCATCGCACGCTTCGTCCTCGGATCGACGGTGACCTCCTGGGTGGAGGCGAGGAGGCCGAACACGCTGGACTCAGGGACCGAGGTGACGACGGGCGGGGGGCCATTGAGCCCGGTGCTCCAGACGAGGTCGGTCGCCTCGTCAACGGTGAGATCCATGGCATTCGCGACGGTCATGATGACGATGTCACCGCCCTGGTTCGGCATGGCGCGGATGAAGCGAGGCAGGCCGCCTTGGTGGATGACGACCGTGAGTGCGTCAGCTCCGATGTCGACGACGGCCTCGAGGGGATGCCTCTGGCTGAGGACTCCGCCGCAGGCCGCGCGGATGAGAGCGAATGCGGAAGTGTCGGCGACGATCGGCTCGAGCCGTGCGCGCAGGAGAACGTCGGCGACGCCGGCGAGGACCTCCTTGTTCCCGGCCACGAGGAGGAACTGGAGCATGTCGTTGACCTGGCCATGCTGGTCGGTGACCTGGTACTCCGCGATTGGCTCGAAGTCGACCTCGACCGTCGCGAGATCGACGGGCAGGGCGTCGCCGACTTGGTATTTCAGCGCGGTCCGGAAGTCGTCGGCGGGCATCCAGGGCAGTTCGAGCTGACGGGTGATGACACTCGTGTCGGTGACGGCGAAAGCGACCTTGCGGGTGGAGAACCTGCCCTTGCGCCACAGGCTGCGAAGCGCCTTCACGACCGCATCGGCATCGAGGATCGCACCGTTGAGCAGGCAGCCGTCAGGAAGGTCGATCTCAGCGGCCCGCTTGATCTCGTATCGCCCGCCCTTCGAGCGCGCCTCGACCGCCCGAATCCCGGACGTGCCGAGATCGAGGCCGACGAAACGGGGTGCTGGCAAGACGAGACTCCTTTGGCCATTGGAGCGAGGGACCGCTCTCGGTGACGACGGACACTGCCGAACACCTCCTATCATTCCCCATGCGGTGGGCGGTCACGCCCGCTTGGCCGTGTTGGTCCGAAACTCTGGGCATGACGCTGCCACTGCGACCGAGCGACCCCGTTGGGTCCTCGGCGCCGCTGGGTGCCGTGACGCTTCGGGTGCTCCTCGAGGCTGCAGTCGCGAGCGGAGCCTCTGATCTTCACCTGCGCGCCGGAAGCCCGCCTCTCGTTCGCGTCGATGGCCAGTTGCTGCCGCTCGCGCTCCCGAGCCTGACGGCGCCCGAGGCGGAGGCCCTCGTCGACTCTGCGCTCCCGCGCGAGCGCGACCGAGTGGCGTACGCAACCGATCAGGAGTGCGATTTCGCGCTCGACATGCCGGGAGTCGGCCGGTTCCGCGGGAATGCCTACCGGGCTCGAGGCGCCGCCGCCGCGGTGCTGCGGCACGTTCGAGAGGTCGTTCCGTCCATTGATGAGCTCGGGCTTCCCGGGGTGGTGCGCGACCTAGCGGCGCTCGAAACCGGACTCGTGGTGGTTGCCGGGCCGACCGGCTGCGGCAAGAGCACGACCCTTGCATCGATGGTCGATGCCATCAATGCTGAGCGCCGCTGCCACATCCTCACGATCGAGGATCCCATTGAGTACCTGCACGCCGAGCGGATGGCGACGCTGAGCCAGCGCGAGGTGCACACCGACACCGGCAGCTTCGCGACCGCACTTCGGGCCGGGCTTCGGCAGGACCCTGATGTCATTCTCGTGGGGGAGATCCGCGACCTCGAGACCCTGCGAACAGCGTTGCAGGCGGCCGAGACGGGCCACCTCGTCCTCGCGAGCCTGCATGCCAGGACCGCACCTGATGCCGTGAACCGAATGATCGACATGTTCCCGGTCGATGAGCAGCGCCAGGCCCGCACCACGATTGCCGAATCGTTGCAGGGGGTCGTGAGCCAGCGGCTCGTCCAGACGGCTGACGCAGCTGGGCGGGTGGTCGTGCTCGAGGTCCTCGTGACGACCGCGCGGGTCCGCGACATCATCAGGGACCCGGAGGCCGAGGTGCCGCTCATCGACATCATCGCGGAGGGTCAGTACTACGGCATGCGCACCTTCCAGCAGGATCTCGTGCGACTGGTCATGGCGGGCCGGGTGGAGAAGGATGCTGCTGAGGCGATCGTCGCGCAGCCCGCCGACTTCAATGTCGCCCTCAAGCGTGCCGGCTACATCAGGTCCGGCGTAGCGAAGTTGGAAGGGGTGGGGCGATGAGCGCACCGAGCCTGCAGGCTGCCGACCTCCTCGTGCAAAACGGGCTCATCACGGCGGAGCAGCTCGTATCCGCCCACGAGAGCGCGAATGCGCTCGACGAACGGGTGCTCACGGTGCTCGTGCGGCAGGGGGTCGTCTCGAAGAAGGACGTCGTCCGCTGCACGGTCGAGGCGGCGGGCCTTGAGTTCGTCGAGATCATGGACTGCCCTATCGATCCGAAGGCGATCGCACTCCTCACCGGCGAGCAGGCCCGCAAGTACCAGGTCATTCCCGTGTCCATCGAGTCCGGCTCGGTCGTCATTGCCGCGGACTCCCAGACTGCGATGGACTGGCAGGTTCGTGACGACCTGCAGGCCATCACGCGACTGCCGGTGCGGTTCTCCGTCGGGATGAAGGGCGAGATCCAGACCCGGCTGAACCTCGTGTACCGGGCGGAGGCCGAACTCGGCGAGCTCGTGAAGGACCTCATGCAGGACGAGGCCGGCCTCGACCTGTCGATGCCGGTCGTGTCGACCCGGGATGCCCCGCTCGTTCGCTACGTCAACCTCCTCCTCAGCCAGGCGATCGCCGACCAGGCCTCCGATATCCACGTTGAGCCGGGTGAGGACAACATCCGGATCCGCTACCGGATCGACGGGGTGCTCAAGGAGAAGGCGCCGGCTCCCAAGGAGATTCAGGCGGCGGTTATCTCGCGGCTGAAGATCATGGCCGATATGGACATTGCGGAGAAGCGCCGGCCGCAGGACGGACGCCTGTCGGTGGTGTCCGCCGGCCGCAAGATCGATCTGCGGGTGAACTGCCTGCCGACCGTCTGGGGCGAGAAGATCGTCATGCGAATCCTCGACAATTCGTCGGTCCTGATGAGCCTGCCGCAACTCGGGTTCTCGCCGGACAACCTCGACCGCTGGCGCACCGCATACGAACGTCCGTACGGCATGTCGATCATCAGCGGGCCGACCGGCTCGGGCAAGTCGACCTCGCTCTACGCGACCCTCAATGCCGTCATCAGGCCCGAGGTGAACATCGTCACGGTGGAGGACCCCGTCGAGTACCGCATCCCCGGGATCAACCAGGTGCAGACGAACGCCAAGGCCGGCCTGACCTTTGCGTCGTCGCTGCGAGCGATCCTGCGGGCCGATCCCGACATCGTCCTCATCGGCGAGATCCGCGACCACGAGACTGCTCAGATCGCGGTCGAGGCCTCGCTCACTGGGCACCTCGTCCTCACGACCCTTCATACGAATGATGCTCCGAGCGTCATCACCAGGCTCACCGAAATGGGGATCGAGCCCTTCCTCATCGGTTCGGCACTCCAGTGCGCGACGGGCCAGCGGCTCGCTCGACGCCTGTGCGACAAGTGCAAGCGGCCGACCGATCGATCGGCAGAAGCCCTTGAGGCGGTGCACTTCGATCCGCCCGAGGGCATGGCCGTCACGATCTTCGAGCCGGTGGGCTGCTCCGGTTGCGCGAACACCGGGTACCGGGGACGCCTCGCCATCCACGAGGTCATGCCCATGACGGAGGAAATCGAGCGACTCGCCACCTCGCGGGCCTCGTCCGACGAGATCCGACGAACCGCCATCGAGCAAGGGATGCGGACGCTGCGTCAGGATGGGTGGATGAATGTCGCACGCGGCTCGACCACGATCACCGAAGTGCTGAGGGTGACGGCATGAGCGATACCCCACGGCCGATCTCCCTGCCGCTCAATGACACTCCCGGATTCCTCCCGCTCGCCCCGCCGCCGCCCCCTGTCCTGCCGATTGCGGCTCCTGCCCCGGTGCCGGTGGCAGCTCCGGCGACCCCTGCGCCGGCCCAGCCGGCGGCCGGCCGCAGGTCGGGCGGCGTGGGCGATGCGCCGGCCCCGCCGAACGCGCCCCCCGCTGGTGGCGGCGAGGGCATCGTCCGGCTCGATCGCTCGGCGGTCTCGGGGATCGACGGCGGCATCGAGCTGGACGAACTGCTCCTGCACCTGCTCGAGGAGGGCGGATCTGACCTGCACCTGACCCTCGGCTCGCCACCGATGATCAGGGTCCATGGCGACCTCGAACCGGTGGCGGGGTTCGGGCCGCTCACCGGCACCCAGCTTCAGGACTGCCTCTACTCGATCCTCACCGACCGGCAGAAGCAGCGCTTCGAGGAGGCCAAGGAGCTCGACCTGGCCTATGAGCTTCCGGGGGCTGCGCGATTCCGCGTCAATCTCTTCCAGCAGCGGGGCACGATCGGGGGAGTGCTGCGCGCGATCCCCTGGGAGATCAAGGCGCTCGAGGCGCTCAACATGCCCCCGATCCTCGGTGAGTTCGCCGACCTCCCGCGCGGCCTCGTCCTCGTTACCGGGCCGACCGGCTCGGGCAAGTCGACGACCCTCGCCGCGATCATCGACAAGGCGAACCGCACGCGCAAGGCCCACATCATGACGATCGAGGACCCGGTGGAGTTCGTCCACCGGCATCGCCAGAGCGTCGTGAACCAGCGCGAGGTCGGCGATGACACCCTGTCGTTCGCCAATGCCCTGAAGCATGCGCTGCGCCAGGATCCGGACATCATCCTTGTCGGCGAGATGCGCGACCTCGAGACCATTGCGATCGCGCTGACCGCCGCCGAGACCGGCCACCTGGTGTTCGGCACCCTCCACACCTCGTCGGCGGGTTCCACGATCGACAGGATCATCGACGTGTTCCCCCCCGGCCAGCAGTCCCAGATCCGCACCCAGGTCGCGGCGTCGATTCAGGCGGTCGTATGCCAGACCCTGTGCAAGACCTCCGACGGCAAGGGCCGTGTGGCGGCGACCGAGGTGCTCGTCGCGACGCCCGCTGTCCGAAACCTCATCCGGGAGGGCAAGCTCCAGTCGATCCCCTCCGCGCTCCAGACCGGGTCGCGGTTCGGGATGCACACCCTGAACCAGAACCTGGCCGAGCTTGTGACGTCCGGGTCGATCTCCTACGAGACGGCCCGGGAGAAGTGCTCCGACGTATCCGAGCTTCATCAACTGCTCGGAATGAGTGAACATGCCCCAGAGTGAGTACCTCGTCAAGGCAAGGGCCCGTTCAGGGCGCCTCGTCGAATCGAAGCTGACCGCGGTAAGCGAGGCTGACGCCCTTGCGAGGGTCCGAAGCCAGGGCATGACGCCGATCGCCGTTGACCTCGTGAGCAAGACCGGCATGAATCGCAACATCGAGATCTTCAAGACACGGGTGAAGCCGAAGGATCTCGCGGTGTTCAGCCGACAGTTCGCGACGATGCTGGCGTCGGGGCTCCCGATCCTGCGATGCCTGACGATCCTCGCGGAGCAGTCGCCGAACCCGACCCTCAAGGGAGTCCTCGCGGAGGTCACCGACGACGTCGAGAAGGGCGACGCTCTCTCCGTTGCCATGAGCAAGCATCAATCGTTTCCGCCGCTGATGATCAGCATGATCCGGGCGGGTGAGGTCGGCGGGTTCCTCGACACGACCATGCTCGAGATCGCCTCATCGATGGAGGCGGATGTCCTGCTGCGGAGCAAGATCAAGTCGGCGATGACCTACCCGGTCGCGGTGGCGGTTATCGCCGTGCTCATCACCGTCGGCATGCTCATCTTCGTCGTCCCGATCTTCTCGGAGATGTTCTCGTCCTTCGGCGGTGCGCTTCCAGCGCCGACCCAGTTCCTCGTGAACCTCTCGACCCTCCTCACCAACCCCCTGTTCAGTCTTCCGGTGATCATCGTCATCGTGATCCTGACGGTTCTCTTCCGCCGAAACCGTCAGGACCCGCGGTTGCGCGCCGTGCTCGATCCGCTGAAGTTCCGGCTCCCGGTCTTCGGCAAGCTGTTCCAGAAGATCGCACTGGCCCGGTTCACCCGGAACCTGTCGACCCTCCTCACGGCCGGCGTTCCCGTGCTCACCGCCCTCGACATCGTCGGCGATACCTCCGGGAACATCGTCATCGCCCGTGCGGTGAAGGCCGTGAAGGAGAGCGTGCGCGACGGGGCCGGCATGGCGGCGCCCCTCTCGCAGCACCCGGTGTTCCCGAACATGGTCGTCCAGATGATCTCGGTCGGCGAGGACACCGGCGCGGTGGACTCGATGCTCCGCAAGATCGCCGAGTTCTACGACCAGGAGGTTGAGGCGACCACCGAGCAGCTCATGGCGCTCATGGAGCCGCTCATGATCGTCGTGCTCGGCAGCCTCGTCGGCGGGATGGTCATCGCCCTGTACCTGCCGATCTTCCAGATCTTCGACCTCGTCAAATAGGTTTCTGTTGGTCGCTTCTTGGGTTATGCCATCACAGCGACCGTGGGCTAGGCCTTTGCTGGGGCCAGGACCTCAACGGTGGTGCCGAGACGCGCGAACGCGTAGACGACCTCCGATGCGTCGGTGGCCATCCTGACGCAACCGCCGGCGCCGAGCGGCAGGCCGAGCACGTTCTCGCCGTGGATGGGCCGGCCGTCATAGGTACGGGGGATGTCATGGAAGCCGATTGCGGCCCCGGTGCTCTCGCCCCGTGCGAACCGCACCATGTTCTTGAAGGTCAACTTCTGGATGGGGTTGGCGCTGGCCTCGGACTTCGAGTAGACGCGGTAGACGCCTGCGGCTGGACGGTCGGGTCGGCCGACGACCGGGAACCTCGCCACCACCTGCTCGCGGTCATCGATGAGCCAGATGGTCATGAGTGCCTTGTCGTAGACGACCCGCTTGCCGCGCTCACGGCTGCGTGTCGGGTAGGCGGGCACATTGCGTGCCTTCGTGGTGCGGGTCGCCTCAACCGGTGCGGGAGGCTTCGCTGCGGCGGTCGGGCTGCTGCTGGCCGTGGGACTCGGGCTCGAAGCCGGCTCGCTCTCGCTGGCGAGTGCCGAGGTGGCCGGAGTGAGGAGCAGGGCGCAGGCCAGGGCCAGGCATGCCGGTACGGGTCGCATGGATGCAGGCTAACTCGCCGGAGCGATTCCTGGCATTCGGGAGCGTCTTGAATTTCTCGGGCGAGATCTCCGGGACTTTTTCCGGAATCGGTCCGAAACACTCGGTGCAACCCCCACAGTGGGGGTGGCCCCCCAGAGATGAGGGTGCACCTACAGGAGAACGACATGTTCGCTCGCATCCAGAAGGCCAAGGATCAGCGTGATGCGGGATTCACCCTCATCGAGCTCTTGGTCGTTGTCGCAATTATCGGCATCCTCGCCGCCATCGCCATCCCGGTGTTCCTGAACCAGCGCAATAGCGCTCGTGACGCATCGGTGAAGTCCGACCTCAACACCACAGCGAAGGCGATCGAGACCTTCTACACGACCGAGGGCGTCTACCCGGCGACCGCGGTGGCTCTCACCTCCATGCAGACCGACCAGCCGGTCGTCCTGTCCCCGGAGAATCGCGTCGCGGTTCTCGTCACCGGACCCACGTACCGACTGTTCGGCTGCAACTCGCAGTCCGGTGAGTGGTTCGAGTACGACTCCAACGCGGGCGGCATGCTCCAGACGCCGACCACGGCAGCAGGCACCTGCGGCGCTTCGCCGGCTCTCGTCTGGGCCACGGCAGTACCTGCCTAACCAACCGGTATGACCCCCGCTGATCGCCCGCCGGCGGCCAACATGGCCCCGGCGGGCGATCAGTGCCTGCACCGGAGAACGCGACGCAAGAGACGAACGTCACCTTGGCCGTAGGCCAAAAGTGACGTATCCTCAAGGAGAACGAGAGCAATCGCTCCACCCTGTTACGGCGAACCATCGCACCCGACGCTGAATGAAGGGACTGAGCATCATGAACGCAATCGACGTCATCACCGGCTCAGGCCTCCTTCCGCTCGTCGAGGTGGGCCTACGCATCGCGCCGACAGCGGCCGCAGCCGAGGGTGCTGCCACCGAGATCTCCCGTTGCCTCGAGCAGGCCCCCTCGGCTGCAGTTCGGATCGCGGCAGTGGGTCGCGAGGGATCACGGGTCATCGTGACCCTGGCGGTTACCCTCGGCACCGCTGACGAGGTCAAGGCCTGCGCAGCCCCGGCCCGGGCCGCACTCGAACTCCTCGCCCAGCTCGTCGAGCGGCTCGAGGCCTTCGACCCGGCATTCACCAGCCTGCCGCACGGCTCATCCGTCGATGCCCGTATCGCCGCCGAGATCGAGCGACCTGCCCGGCGGGGCGCTGACGAGCACCGCGAAGGTCTCACCCTTGCCAAGGCCGTCATCGCACTTTCCGCCGTTCACTAGCGAGGTCATCGTGGACAGCTCGGCAGAGCAGATCATCACCGCGAACAACCGTCTCGGACGAAAAGTCCCGAACATGACCGTCGATGGCATCGACGAGTCCGACATCCTCGCGATGGCCCCGCCCCTCGTCTGCGATCGGGTGCACTGGAGCACGTTCGAGGAGTTCGATGCCAAGCGCGTCCTGCCAGACCTGCCGATGCAGGCCTATTCGCGCGAGTGGAGCGACGGCCAGCATCGCATCTGGGTTCCGGAGGGCCGAGGCTACGAGGCCCGCGAGCTCATCAAGGAGTGGTGCGTCGCCAACGAGATCGAGGCGCTGAACATGCGGGTGGAGCCGGGCGTGCCCTTCCGCGATGTCGATTCGATTCCCGGTGACCTCATGCAGCGACTCCTCCTCGAGATCGTCGACTGGCTCCACCCGCGCATTCACGCAGTGCGCCGCCGGATCGTCATCGACTTCGATCTCCTCCAGGACGAGGACCTCCGGCCGATGATGTACCTGTTCGTGTCGGACCACATCGACCGCTTCGACGCCGATCGCATCGGCAAGAACGGCACCTTGAACCTGGCGTCCTTCATGCTCGGGAAGATCCGCAAATGGCCGCAGGATGCTGCGCGGGCCGTGTACGGGCGCAATCTCGTCGATGACCAGATGCACCTCAGCCAGGCGATTGACGAGTCCATGGCGACCGTGTTCCGCCGGCCCACAGAGGCCGAGCTCGCCTCGCGCATGAAGACCTCGGTCGCTGATCTGCGCAAGCGGGAGCAGTCCGTCGCTGAGTTCACCGGCATGCGATTCCACGATGTCATCGTGACCGGCGGTGGCTTCGACGAGGAGGGGGGCGTCGATGCGCCGTCTGACACCGATGTCGAGGCCGATGCCACATCGTTCGCCGTCGATGCCACCCTCACCCGCGCCATCCTCGACGCGGCCCGTGCCCGCGGATCCGGCCGGTCGAGCCAGGGCTCGGACCCATTGGGCCTCGCTGCGGTGTACCTGTCCTTCTGGGGGGAGATGAGCCGTCAGGAGGTTGCCACCGCCCTCAACATCCTGCCGAAGACCGCCGGCTCGGCATCGCAGCGGATCATCAATGAGATCAGTTCCTCCGGCTCCCTCCAGGCCGAACGGTAGGGCACAGTGATGGTGGATCCCTCCTCGGAGCCCATCCCGTGGGTCTACTCGGACTCACCGGGGGTACTCATGTGGACGTGGCTCACCGAGCACTTCATCGCCCGGGTCACCGGCACGGAAGTCGACGGGCTCGAGGACCGGAGGATCCGTTCCTACGCATGGGACCTCAGTGATCTCATGCGGACGAGTCAGGGCATGCCCCGGCTCCTCATCAATGGGATGTCGGCGTCGTTCGAGGACGCTGATGCGCTCATTCGGGAGCATGTGGGCAAGTGCTACGACCCACGACTGGGCTATCAGGCCTACGCCGGGAAGCATGCATTCACCTTCGCGCTTGCCAGTGGGATCCAGGCCGATGTCCGGGACATGATCGGGACCAGGTGCACGGTCACCGTGCTGCTGCCCGATCGCAGTCATGAGGTGGTCGTCGGCGACCTGAGCGTCCACAACTACAAATGGCGCCTGCGCGATGGCGAGCAGATCCTCGAGGTGACCCCTGAGCACGTGGTGAGCATCGTGAATCGGTCGGCGGCGGCCCAGCGGGCGACAGAGGTGGTCGACGCGGTCTCATACAGCGGAATTGGCCGCATCTACCGGTCGGAGCGCACCACGGGGTGCACCGGAACGCCCGGATACATGGTCGGTACCGTCGATCACGCGGGAGTTTCGCGCTGCCCGGTGCACGAGGCGTCCGTGCGCGAGGATCTGCTCCGATAATTCACCTATGGATGCCAGCAGGATCGACCGGGAGCTTCACGCACGTTCCGACGCCGGATGGACGGGCCGACTGATGGTGAGCACCCGGGCCGGGCACGAGATCGGCGACCTGTTCCTGTTCGAGGGCGACCTCTATTCGGTTCAGCTCCGCCATCACCGGCCGCGGCTGTTCGCGAGGCTCGTTTCGGGAGGGATCATCGATGAAGGTCGAGAGCGCGAGATCGACGCGCTCGTCGATCCGGAGGCACGCGATGCGGCGGTGGGCCGCTACGCCATCGAGCACGACTGGCTGTCTGTCGAGCGGTTGGCCGAGTTCCACAGCGAGTACCTGCTCGCTGGCCTCAGCGGCCTACGGAGTCTGGACGGGGTGAAGGTCGTCGAGGAGAGGGGTGCCACCACGAATGTGCGGTGCGCGCTGCCGTCGCCCACGGCCGACGTCATCGCGAGCGTCGACCTGCGCACGGGCCGGTCGCGCGATGTCTGGACGGGGGTGGGGGCTGCCTTCGGCCCGCGGGAGACCGTCCTGTCGTGGTGCGGTGACCGGACGGTGGCGCCGTTCGTTGCCCCGGAGCTCGCGGCGTTTGCCGCCGAAGTCGATGCCATTCGATCCGTCGACGAGCTCGCGGATGCCTGCGGGTTCACGAGGGCCGAGGCCGAGTTCCTCACGGCCGCCCTCGTCAACGAGGGGCTCGTTGAAGTGTCAGGGTCCAAAACGCTGCCGGCCGAGGCCTGCCTCGTGCCTGAGGACGCTGGCCGCGCCGGATCGGCGGCCGCGTGACGGACCCGCTCGCCTGGCTCGTCGTCGTCGGCCTCGGGGCCATGGGCCTCATCGTCGGGTCTTTCCTCAACGTCGTCATCGCGAGGGTCCCGGCTGGGGCATCGATCGTTCGGCCGCGTTCATCGTGCCCTGCGTGCGGAGCGTTCATCGAGTCGCGCGACAACATCCCCCTCGTCTCGTGGCTCCTGCTCCGCGGGCGATGCCGGCATTGCCATGCGCCGATCTCGATCCGCTACCCGCTCGTCGAAATGCTCACCGGAGTCCTGTGGGCCCTCATGGGCCTGTGGTCGCTCGGCCAGCCTGGAACGGACATCTCACCGCTCCTGCCTACCCTGCTCGTGGTCGTGAGCGCTGGGGTGGCGCTGGTCTTCATCGACCTCGACTGCCACCGGCTGCCCGACTCGATCGTGCTGCCCCTGTGGCCGGTCGCCGTCGTGGGCCTGATCTTCGCCGGGGTCATGTCCGGCGAATGGCCCATTGGCCGGGCGCTCGCTTCGGCGGGCCTATGGGTCCTGGTCATCGGCGGCATCTGGCTTGCGACCGGCGGGCGAGGAATGGGCTTCGGCGATGTCAAGCTTGCGCCCGTCCTCGGGCTCATCCTCGGATGGATCGGCTGGGGACCGGCAGCGGTCGGACTCGCGTCCGCATGGTTCATCGGCGGCGGGGTCGCGCTCGTCCTCCTCATCGCAGGACGGGCTCGTCGGCGGCAGGCGATTCCCTTCGGCCCCTTCCTCGTCATCGGCTTCATCCTGGGCGTCCTCGCCGGAACCATGCTCCTGGACGCCTACCTCAGCGGCACCGGGCTGTCGGCCATCGGAGGGGCCTGATGCGACCCGCCATGAGCCCCTCGGCAGTCGTGATTCCACGTTCAGCCGTGATCACCTGCCCGATGTCCTTGTCATCCGGGCGCACCCATCCGATACTCAAGGTGTTGGGCACGCACGCCAGCGCCGCAAGCCGCTGCCAGAGCACGAAGGGACCCTCATGAGGGCATGGATCGAGGCCGATGACTCAGGTCGTCAGTTCCTCAGCCGTGCCGGCGAGGGGGCCGTGGTGTCGGTCAGCCCAGTGGGCGTGGTGGGCCCCGGCGACGTCCACAGTTTCCACCTCGTCGAACTCGACTGCGAGCAGGCGATCACGGCGGTCCGGGTCCGGGTCCGTGCGCAGGTCGCCACTGAGGATCCGCTCTTCGACCTCGCGCGCGCCGCATTCACCGGCGGCCAAGCGATGGTGTGGGCCATCCAGTGGCATCGCCATGAGTGGGTGCCCGCAGGGCTGCCCATCACCTCCCTCGACCTCGCGACCGACGCCGTCGGGCGCCTCGTCGAACTGCGACCTGCTGATGCCATGACCGGGGTGCCCGAGCATGTGCCGGCTTCCTGGGGGAGGCTGGGGTCATGAACGTCGATCCGGATGGCATTGCCTTCTTCACTGAAGGGTCGAATGCGACTGAGCCGTCCGCCGGATCTGTCTTCGGGGCAATGCCGGAGGGTCATCTTGAGCGCATGCTCAACCTCGAAGGCTCAGAGGAGGTCGGCTCCAGATTCCTGCCGGACTCAGTCGATGCGAGCAGGCCGCGCGACGCATCGCAGCATGTGGTCGCCGTCCCGGACCATCCGATCAGCCTGCATCCCGCCCTCACGAGGGGCACGCCGGAGTGGCGCCTTGATTTCGTCCTCAACGGGCCAGCGTCAGCTGACCCGGTTTCGCCGACCCCTGCCACGGATCCCCGGGGCTCGCCGGTACGTCGACTTCGCCTGATATCCGGCTATCGAGGAACGCCAGAGGGTGATCGACGGCAGAATTCAGCCTCAGCGGCACACGCCGTCCCCACGGCTTCAGGCGGCGAGGAAGAGTCATGAGCGAGCACGGCATCAATCTGCCAGGAGTCATCGTGGTGGCAGAGCCGGGAATCCATGACCTCCTGAACTCCTCAGGCGTCCCGTGGCTCGTGCAAGAACGGCAGGATTCGGTGGCCGCCATGTGGGCGGGCCTTTCCGGTGGACACCTCAGTGCCAACTCGCGCATCCTGGTGTTCACCGATCCGGGAGCGGGCGGAGACCGTGCCGAAACGGCCCGGGCAATTGTCGCGATGTCGGCGGCCGGTGCGCATGTCTTCGTCGCGTCGTGGGACCAGGCCCAGATCGGGGCCCTCTCGGTGGCGATCGATGAGGCGACAGCGGCACAAGGGCTCCAGCGAGGCTCCCTGCGCTATCACGTGCTCACGACTGAACTCGGCGGTCGTGCCCTGCTCGAGGGCATGCGCACCCCGCTGAACTCGGAGGTCGTCTTCCCCACGGAGTTCCCGGCGACCGTCGACCGTGCGCTCTTGCGCGAACCCTCGCCGATGTCGCTCTCGTCATTCGCGGCGCTGCCGCCCCTCACAACCGCGGCTGCCACGCCGGCCCTACCGCCACTCGGGATAGGCCAGCCGTCTGGCGGTGGGGCGAGCGCGGCATCTGGGGCCTGCGAGGAGTTGCTCGCGCGCCCTGCGATCCCCGGTCAGGTGACCATCACCGTGACATCGAGCAAGGGCGGCTCCGGCAAGTCGACCGCGTCCCTCCTGCTCGCAGCGTCGATTGCCCGCTCGTCTCGGCTCGGTGGCCGGCCGTTGAGCGTGTGCCTCGTCGACATGGACACCCGAGACGGCCAGATCGCTTCGCTCATCGGCAAGTACATGCCGACAGCGCTCAACATTCGAGTGCAGCCGGTGTGGGACGAGCTGACCATCCGGCGGCACCTCGTCCACGAGCCCGAACTCGGCATCGACGCACTCCTCGCGCCGATCCGGCCGCGCACCGCGGATACCGTCGGCCCGGACTTCTACCGGACGATGATCCGAAGCCTGCAGCGCATGTACGACGTCGTCGTCATGGATACGAGTGTGCAGTACCTCGATCCTCTCATCGCGAAGGTCTGCCTGCCGGAGGCGACCGAGGTCCTCTTCATCACGACCCTCGCGTCGACCGCTGTCCAGGGGATGGCGAGGGCCCTGCGCGAGATCACCGCACCGCTCGAGGAGTCCGGGCTCGGCATCCAGCGCGACAAGATCGGGATCATCGTCAACCAATCGCTGGCAGGGGTCGGGATGCAGCGGGAGCAGATCCTCGCGGCTGGTCTCGGCGTGCCCGTAGTCGGGGTCATCCCGCTGGCGACGAAGGACGTCCTCACGGCCACCAACCTGCACCGCATGCACACCCTCCTCGACCACGAACTCATCGGCCCGGCATACAACGACCTCGCCCGAACGTGCATCCCGGGAAGGGGGCTGGCCGAGTTCTCCGTCGCTGATGCGACCGCGGATCCCGCGGGTCCGGTTCCTGGCGTCGTGATCGAGCTCCCGGTGTCCCATGATCAGCCAGGGGCGGCAGACAACGGGAATGGTGCTCAGGGCGAGAAGAAGAAGGGCATGTTCCGTCGAGCATGACGACGCTAGGGCAATCGAGCATGTTTGGAGGCAGTCGGATGGTCATCGAGGATGGTCACGAGGAGTCGGATGCCACCTTGGTCGAGGCATTGGTCCTCGAGGGCCTGCGCACCGCCGCATTCGGGATGTTCGCGCTTGAGCAGGCGCTGCCGCTCGGTGACCTTCGACCGCTCACGGCGGGCGTGCCGCTGAGAGCCCAGGGGTCTCGGTCCCCGGAGTGGTTCTCCGCGGCCGCGAGCGAGCATGCGAGCCTTCTCGACACCGCACCCGAACTCGTCGCCCTTGATACGAGGGATACCGGGTCCCACGCTGATCCTCAGATTCGCGCAGACGCAGACATCATCGGCATCTACGCGCCGGAGGCCCCTGCCTACTTCAGGCCGCTGATCGGCGGAGTCGAGATCGAACTTGAGCCCGAGGTCCTTGAAGCCGCGAGCGAGGCAGGACTCACTCCCCGGACCTCGGTGCAGTTCGGGCTGCTGAGGGAACTGTCCGACCTCGACTCCTGACGCGCGAGGTTGTCAGGCCGGCCGGAACGAGTCGTTGGCCCCATTTGCTGACCGACGCCGATCTGAGGGCTCGGATGGCAGCGAACGGCGAGGCCATCCGGTCGCGCGACGGATTACGAGTCGGCGCTGATGCCATCGAGCGCGTTGCCGAGGCGCACGCTGCCCGGACGTGACCTGGGGCCGCGAGCTCGTCGAACCGCTCCTTCTTCGAACGGAACCGGCAGCCCTGCTCCCGGCTCGTCGGTCGCAGGAGGCTGCGCGAATCGAGCGACCGCTCGACCTGATCGCTTGCGTTCGGCTGGACGACTCTCGCGCAGACCTTTGGTACGCCATCGTGCGCGATGCGCGGGGCGTGTCATACGGAGTGCCATGCATTGTTTCGGGCAAGGCCCTTCGGCGTGCCATCCCGGGCGATGGCGCTGCGGAGGCGCTGCTGGGCCTGCTCGGACGAGGCAGCCAAGGCACGCCCGGTGAAGGCTCGCGGGATGGCCACGTCGGCGTCATCCGTTGGCACGCGGAGCCATGCGCAGGCGAGCGGGGATTCGATGTCGATCAGACGAATGAGCTCGTCGTCGTCGGTGAACGCGCCGTCGTGAAGTGGCTGCTGCACCCGACGGCGGAGGAGCAGCCTGCTCCAAGGAGGCTTGCGGCACTGGCTGAGGCGTCCTTTGCCGGAACGCCGAGGCCCTGGGGACTGGTGAGCATCGAAGATGGGCGGGCCGACGTCCTCATCGCGACCGTCATCGACTACGTCGCCGATGCCCAGGATGGCTGGGAGTGGGCTGTCGAGGATGTGCGCAGTCTTGCCCTCGGTGAGACCGACGAGGCGAATGCCCTCAGGTCGATGCCGGTGATCGGCAGGCTCGTCGCGGGGATGCACCTCGCATTCGCGGCCGCGGGCAGGTCGATCGCGACCGACGATGAGGCGGAGGACTGGTTGGTCGAGGCAGCAGCGGATCTTCGGGACGCCAGCCTCGCGGCACCGACGGCAGGGCTCGTCGAGCAGGAACTGGCGCTCGTCACCGGGTTCGTCGGCACGACCATCATCGACATCCACGGCGACCTCCACATCGGGCAGGTGCTGAGGACGTCGCCTGGCGATGACCTGTCGATCATCGACTTCGATGGAAGCCCGACGCGATCCCCCGAGCAGCGGCTGGCCCGGCAGCCGGCCGCTCGCGACGTCGCCGGAATGCTGGCCTCCCTCGATCACGTGGGCCGGGTCGTCCTCCATCGAACCGAGGGCCTCGACGATGAGCAGCGAGGCAGGGTCCACGATTGGATTGCGGCGGCGCAGCGGGGCTTCCTCGATGCCTACCTGTCCCGGCTCGCGGAAGCTGGCGAGGAGTCGCTGCTCGACGCCCGGCTGGTCCGACCCTTTCAGCTGCAGCAGGAGTGCCGCGAGTTCATCTACGCCGCGAGGTACCTGCCCCACTGGCGGTATGTTCCCGAGGGGGCCCTCGCCGCCCTGCTCAAGAGCCAATCCGAGAGCCCGTCCAGCCACCAGCAGGTCGAGGATCATGAGTCCATGAACCACGATGAGGGAGCCCCATGAGACCCGAGATGTTCCTCGCTGACATCGAGCGGAAGCCAGACGCCCTTGCAGGGCTCGCAGCGAGCCTGGGCCGGGAGAATTCTTGGGCTGCAACGGCTATCGACCGTGACTCCCACCTTGTTTTCCTCGGAATGGGCTCATCCCACTACGCGAACGGGGTCGCGGCGGCCCGGCTGCGCGCGGTGGGGGTGAATGCGGTCGCCGAGCTCGCGAGCAGCGACCTGCTGCCGCAGGTTCGGCCGAACACGGTCGTCGTCGCGGTGTCGGCGAGCGGGGGCTCGGTCGAGACCCTCGATGCCGTGAGCCGGTACCAGGGCAGGTGCCCGGTCGTCGCGATGACGAACACGGCAGGTTCGGACCTGACCCGGGAGGCGTCGGCCATCCTCATGATGGAGGCCGGTAAGGAGGAGAGCGGCGTCTCTTGCCGCTCCTTCCAGCACACGCTCGCGCTGTTCCTCGCGCTGGAGGCCGAGCTTGGTCTTGGCCCGAATCCGGCGGCGACGGTTGCCCGGGCTGCTGACGCAACGGCAGACATCCTTGATCGGCGCGCGTCCTGGCTGCCGCGACTGCTCGAGGAGGCGATCGGCCCCGACGGCACGTACCTGGTCGCCCCGGCACGGCGGATGAGCTCGGCCCAGCAGGGGGCACTCATGCTCCGTGAGACCCCCCGCGTCCCGGCGGTCGGCTGCGAGACCGGCGACTGGAGTCATGTCGATGTCTATCTCACGAAGACGATCGACTACCGGCTCGTGCTCTTCGCGGGATCGCGCTGGGAGCCGCAGTTGGTGACATGGGTCGTCGATCGTGGGTCGCGGCTCATCTCGATCGGCCAGGACATGCCGCAGGCGACGCTCGTCATTCGCTACGCGCACGATGATGACGAAGAGGTGCGGCTCCTCGCAGAGGTCGGCGTCGCGGAACTCCTTGCCGAGTCGTTGTGGCGGTCAGCGGGGTCGTAGCGGTCAGCGCGGCTGGACGACGCCGCGCTCTAGGCGGCGCATCATCTTCGGCGTGAGGATGGTCGCGAGCTCATCGGCTGCTCCCACCACCACGAGCAGGTCGCGGGCCCGGCTCATCCCGGCGTAGAGAACGCTCCGCGGATCGATCCCCTCGTGGAACCCGTTGACTGCGAGCACGACGACCGGCCGCTCGAGTCCCTTGAATCCGGAGACGGTGGAGTAGAACACGGTGTGGTCCGACCACAGTCCGTTCCAGTAGGCGACCTTGTCATCGGACTGCAGGAGCTGCTCCGGGTGCCGGTGCTTGGTTGTGAGCAGGGCAATGTGCTCGGGGAGCCAGCCACCGTGGTCGTGCAGGCTCATGACCATCTCATCGGCGGTGCTCATCACGTCGGCATGGCCCATGACGTCGGCGGGTTCGCATGGGACGTACTGGACAGGGAACCCGTCGCCCCCCATGGCCGTGACGGGCGAGGTGAGCAGGGGGCGAAAGGTGTCGACGATCTGCCTGGCGTTGCGAAGGTTCTCATCGAGGACCAGCGGGGTGAGCGGCAGGTCGGGACGACCCTTGCGGTCACTGAAGACGGCCTGCTCGTCATCGCGGAAGACCGCGAGGCGAAAGGAGTCGGACGCCGCTGACGCGAGCAGTGCCGTCCACCACGAGTCGGCGAAGTCCTGCGCCTCGTCGACGACGAAGGCGGTGAACCGGGTGGAGGAGTCCAGGGCCCCGGCCGCCTCGGCCATCCGGGCCGGGGCCTCGGCGGTCCAGAAGTCGCCTGGCTCCGCGGGGCCGGGATGGACACCCCATTGGTAGCCGAGTTGGTGAAAGGTGCCGACATAGGCGGGCTGCTGTGATCTCGGGAGCGTCTGGGTTGCCCGTCGGGCCATCTCGGCAACGCCACGTCCGTATGAGACGAAGCAGACGCGCTCGCCGGCCTGTGCCCATCGGCGGGCCTGCTCGATCGCAAGCCAGGTCTTGCCTGTTCCGGCGGATCCGGTGATCTCGATCCGGGGATTGTTGCGGACCATGCCCAGGAGGTTTGCCTGTGCTGCGGTGAGTTCGTCGCTGTGGCGAAGCCGGGCCTCGGTGCGTGCGAGGATCTCGTGCTCGCTGTCGGGTGCCCCGAGCAGCAGGTCGAGCGCGGCAGCGACCCAGCCATCGGCCGGCAGGGGTGTCTGGAACTCCGGTGACCATAGGCGGTCGTAGGCGATTCCGGCAGCCTCGGGCAGGTCGTCGCGGTCGAGGATGAGATCGCGACGGGCCTCCGGGCCCATCGCGCCGACCACGGTCAGGTAGGGAAACGCGAGCAGCCACCCGGCTCGCAGGGCCCCTCGCGACCAGGTGGGCTGGGCCTCGAGGTAGCGCTTGAGGGCGTAGACGCCGTTCCTGGCCTGGGTGACGGGGTGGATCTCACGGGAGCCGGAGGCATCATTCTGTCGCCATTGCCCGTCGGTGAACGTGACATGGCCCCCTTTCACTTCAATCACGGCGGCGCCGCAGTCCGGCATGAGGAGGAGGAGGTCGATCTCGACCTCGCCGTGACGGGGGTCGGTGATTCTCACTCCGTGGAGCAGGACGTCGCCGTCGCGCAGGCGAGCCCGGAGGGCATCCCAGACGAGGCGCTCCGAGTCGTCCTCGAAATGCGGATGCTCGGGAATGAGCAGTGCTGGCATGTCCCCCCGTTCAAGGTCGTGTCGCGCATCGCCGGTACGAGCCCGAGGGCACGCTCGGCGCTGTTCAAGCCGGGTGGCCCCCGTCTTGGGTACGGTAGGGCATACGAGGGCCATCCGTACCCGATCCGCGGTCGGTTGGCCGCAGGCGATTGCCCGCGATGACCGTGGTCGAGAGGGGCGGTGGTGGTGAACAGGCAGCTCACCGATGCGCTCGTCTCGGCGGCTGACCGAAACTGGACTGGCGCGGTGCTGGCTCGCGACAAGAAGACCGGTTCTGAGGCGTCCGTCTACGTCTATGAGGGCGGGATCTACTCCGTCGAGATCGACGATTACGAGCCGAGTTTCGTCTCCAGGCTCATCGCCGCCGGGCATATCGATGCGGCGCGGCTGGCGTCGGTGCGTCCGAGCCTGGATCGTGACTCGGCTGACCTCATGGTAGGCCGAATCGTCGTCGACTGCGGCTGGATCTCCGTCGACAGGCTCGCCGACTACCACCGCGAGTACCTGCTCGCTGCCCTTGGTGGGGTGCTCGACTCCCGGTCCCTGCGGGTCCGGGAGTCGAAGAACGAGGTCACGTCGCGCTGGTGCATCCTTCCAGCGAGAATCGAGGACCTCGTTGCCGAGACCGAGATCCGCAAGATCCAGCTTGCGCGGGCATCGTCTGCGCTCGCGGGGGAAGGGCACGCGGGCTCCTGCGTCCTTCGCCCGTTGGGCAGCGCCGCCGCGGTTTCGAATGGCTCCCCTGAGCTGGACGCCTTCATGCGGGCGACCGATGGCGTGCGCTCGGTCGATGAGGTCGCGGCGATGTGCGGATTCACGCGGGCCGAAGCGGTATTCCATGCGTCAGTGCTCACGACGGCCGGGGTGGTCGTCCTCGCTGCGATGCCCGAGCCGCCGAAGGAGGTGCGGGCGCTGCGGGTGCCGGAGGAGTTCGGCAGGCTGACGGTCCGGCCGGGGCTGCCTGATCCCGTCGCGTATCGGCTGCCGTCGCCGACCTTGGGGTCCGCGGAGGCAGGCGAGGTCGTGCCGCCGCGCCGGACTCCGCGACGATCAGGTGCCTGGGCCGAGACGGTTCCACTCGTTCGGCCCAATGCCCCCCGACGAGACCTCACGACCGAGGTCATCCCGAAGCCACCAGCACCCGACTGAGCGACGCTTGGCGAGCAGGTCCGCTGACCGGACCCTGTTCCTTTGTTCGCGACGATGCTGTTTCCTAGCGTGGGGCCGTCGAACCACTGGATGATCTGACGAGACGGACGCAGGGTTCCGCGAGAGGAAGCAGCATGCGAGACGCAAGATTTCTGCCGTTGACTGCCGATGAGATCACGGTGGCGGCGAACATCGTCCGCGCTGCCGTGCCCCGACCGGACTCCATCCGGTTCGCGGCGCTCTACTCGCACGAACCGGACAAGCGCGCCCTCCGGGACGGGATAGCGCCCAATCGCGAGGCCCGTGCCCTGCTCGTCGATCGCTCGGACGGGACAAGTTGGGACATGGTCGTCGATCTCGACACGAAGTCGGTCGTGCGCTCGGAGAAGGTCTTGGAGGGCGCCTCACCGGTCCTCACCGAGGAGTTCATGACCATCGGCGCCCGGATCAAGGAGGATCCTCGCTACCAGGCGGCGCTCGCCAAGCGAGGGATCACCGACCTCACACTCGTGCAGATTGACCCTTGGGCGATCTCGAACGTGCCGGAGGTCGATACCTCTGACGGCCGACTCTGCAGTTCGGTGTCCTATGTGCGGCACTTCGAGGACGACAACGGCTACGCCCATCCCATCGAGGGCGTCGTGGCGATCGCCGATCTCACGACGGGTGAGGTGGTCGAGGTCTTCGACTACGGCGTCACGCCGATGAACGAGAGTTGCGCGAACTATCTCCCGGAGTTCAACCAGCCGCTGAGGACCGACATAGCGCCGCTCACGATTACGCAGCCGGATGGCCCGGGATTCACGGTCAACGGGCATGAGATCACTTGGCAGCGCTGGCGGATGAACGCATTCCTCCTCCCGATCGAGGGGCTCATCCTCCAGGGCGTTGAGTTCCGCGACGGGGAGGAGTGGCGCTCGGTCATGCACCGCGGTGGCTTGAGCGAGATGGTGGTGCCCTACGGCGAGGTGGCCCCGAATCACCTCTGGCGCTGCGCCTTCGACGCAGGCGAGTTCGGGGTCGGCAAACTGGCGAACTCCCTCACTCTGGGATGCGACTGCCTGGGCGAGATCGTCTACATGGACGCCGTCATCGCGTCAGAGATCGGCGAGCCGCACGTCATTCACAACGCAATCTGCATCCACGAGGAGGATGACGGCATCCTGTGGAAGCACACCGACTGGGTGACCGACAAGGTTGAAGTCCGCCGTTCACGCCGCCTCGTCGTCAGCTCGATCTCCACGATCGGCAACTACGAGTACGGATTCTTCTGGTACTTCTACCTCGACGGCACGATCCAGTTCGAGGCGAAGCTCACCGGGATCATGCAGACGAAGTCGATTGGGGCTGATGCCCTGGACGAGCCAGGAACGAGGATCGGCCCGAACCTCGTCGCGACCATCCACCAGCACCACTTCTCCTTCCGCCTCGACATGGAGGTCGACGGCTGGCGAAACCGCGTCTACGAGAACGATGTGTACGCCCCGCCGGTCGGGCCCGGGAACGAGCACGGTAACGCCATCCGGGTACGCAAGACCCTTGCCGAGACCGAGAACACCATCGACGGCATGGTCAACCCACAGGCCGCACGAAACTGGACGGTCGTGAGCTCGGAACGCACGAATGAGTGGGGCACGCCGACCGGTTACAAGCTGCTGCCCGGCTGGGCGAACTCGGTCCTGTTCGCGCAGTCGCCTTCGCATGTCGCCGCACGCGCAGGATTCGCCAAGCAGAATGTCTGGGTGACGCCGTACGATCCGAGCCAGATGCGAGCGGCGGGTGACTTCCCGAACCAGAACCGCAACCAGCTCGGGCTTCCCGTCTGGGTGCGGGAGGATCGCGCGGTGGCCGATACCGACCTCGTGCTTTGGTACAACCTGGGCGTTACGCACATTCCTCGTGCGGAGGATTGGCCGGTCATGCCCGTCGAACGGGCTGGATTCATGCTTGTCCCGGTGAACTTCTTCGATCGCAACCCGACGATGGACGTGCCCCCGAGCGAGCCTGTCGGGTGCCATGCCCCGGGCGAGACCTCCTGCCACTGATGCCTCCCCCTGTACGACCGCGGGAAAGTCGCCCATACTGATCCGCTGAGCGGTCCACAGCGCTGGCCCAACGGTCTGGTGTCACAGAACGATGCGCGAACACGTATTGGGAGGAGGCATGTCGGTGAGGCGTGTCCCCTATGGACCGGTCGATCCCCTCGCGATGCTCATCGGCGGCGACTGGGTGGTTTCCGGCGATTCCTTTGAGGCGGTAGACCCCAGCACAGGCCAGGCATGGGCGTTGATCCCCGAGGCCCGGGCGACCCAGGTCGACGCCGCCGTCGAGGCGGCGCGGCGGGCCTTGCCGAGGTGGCGGGCGACGTCGCCTGAAGTGCGGCAGGAGGCCCTCTGGCGGATTGCGGAGCGCATCGAGTCCACGGACATCGAGATCCCCCTGCTGCTCGCCACCGAGAATGGGCGGCCGATCCGCGAGGCAGCCATCGCCGACATCCCCGCCTCGGCCGCCATCTACCGGTTCTTCTCGGGCGCCATCCGCTCGCATCGCGGCGCGACCGTCCCGGTGTCCGACCCGAAGTCCCTCGTCTATACGCATCGCGAGCCGGTGGGCGTGGTCGCGGCCGTCCTCTCCTGGAACTCCCCGCTCATCACGCTTGCGAACAAGATCGCGCCGGCGCTCGCTGTCGGCTGCACGGTGGTGGTGAAGCCGTCGGAGTACGCCTCTGCGAGCGTTCTCACCTTCCTGCGCATGATCGAGGACCTGCTGCCCCCGGGTGTGTTGAACGTCGTGACGGGGACGAAGGCGGGGCAGTTCCTGGTCGCGAACCCCGGCATCGACATGATCACGTTCACGGGAGGACCGGCGACAGCCCGGGCGATCCTCGCAAGTGCGGCGCAGACGATCACCCCGGCACTCATGGAACTCGGCGGAAAGAGCGGGCTCATCGTCGCGGAAGACGCCGACATCGATCGGGCGGTGCAGGATGCGCTGCTCGGCATCTTTCTCGCCAACGGTGAGGCCTGCATCGCTGCATCGCGGCTCCTCGTCCACGTCGATGTCTACGAGGAGTTCCGCTCGCGATTCGCCGAGCAGGCGTCACGGATTCGGATCGGCGACGCGAAGGACCCGGCCACGGAGCTCGGCCCGATGGTCTCTGCTCGCCAGCTCGCGATGGTGACGGCCCACCTCGATCGTGCCCGCGAGGATGGCGTCGGGTTCGTCACGGGCGACGCGCCCCTCGATCTCCCCGAGCACCTGGCCGGCGGATTCTTCCAACGCCCGACGCTGCTCGAGGATCGCACGGGCTCCTCGCGCATCGCGCAGGAGGAGGTGTTCGGCCCGGTGACCGTGCTCGAGCCGTTCACCTCGTACGAGGATGCCGTCCAGCGTGTGAACGCCACGGAATACGGCCTCGCTGCGGGGATCTGGACACGTGACCTCGAGCGGGCGCACGGAATCGCTCGTCAGTTGCGCGCCGGTATCGTCTGGGTGAACAAGTGGTTCGACCTGCCTGCCGGCATGCCTATGGGCGGCGTTGGGAACAGTGGTTTCGGGCGGGAGCTTTCCGTGGAGACCCTCGACCAGTACAGCACCCTGAAGGCGATCGACGTCGATCTCGGTGCACCGCGGGCGCCGCTTTGGGGCCTGTCATGACGTGCAACCGCCAAACGGCGACGGCGAACGACCACGCCTGCGAAGACAACGTGAATGAGGTGCCCTCGTGATCCTGACGTCACTCATCGGCCAAGAGTCCGCGACAGCGCAGTCGCGTGAGCACGAGGTGTCTCGCAACCCCTCTGATGGATCCGAGTTGTTCACGTTCGCCCACGCCTCGCTTGCCGATGTCGATGACGCGGTGGCCAACGCGCGACGCGGGATGGACATGCCCGAGTGGCGCGACATCACTCCGGACCATCGCGGGAGGCTGCTATGGCGCGTATCGACGCTCATTGAGGAGCATTCGGACGAACTCGCGCTCATGGATTCGAACGATGCGGGCATGCCGCTGGGGATGTCGCGCGGGGTCAATGTTCCGCTGGCCGCTCAGGTATTCCGCTACTACGCGGGATTCGCGACGAAGATCGAGGGGCGCCTGTCGCAGGTCTCCATCCCGAACACGATGCACTACACGACGCGTGAGCCGATAGGCGTGTGCGCGCTGATCACGCCGTGGAACGTGCCGCTTGCGATCGCAGCATGGAAGCTCGCTCCGGCGCTCGCCACCGGGAACACCGCGATCCTCAAGCCTGCGGAGCAGGCGGTCTGGTCGACCTGGCGGCTGGTCGAGATCTGCCGCGAGGCCGGCATTCCCGGGGAGGTCGTCCAGGTTCTGCTCGGGGGCCCCGAGATCGGGCAGGCGCTCGTCCGTCATCGTGGTGTCGACAAGGTCTCGTTTACCGGATCCACCGAGGTCGGCTGCCAGATCGTCGCCGATGTCGCGCCGACCCTGAAGCGGGTGAGCCTTGAGCTCGGGGGAAAGGCGCCGAGCATCGTCACTGCCTCGGCCGACATGGACCAGGC
>WLOY01000040.1 GCA_009699015.1 Actinomycetota bacterium
TACGGGGTGTCCCGAGCGAAGGACAATGGGCCGGACGCCCATTGAGGGAGTCCGGCCCCAACATTTGAGGGGGCGTTGGCGAGAGCGCCCAGACGGGATGTCGTCCTCGGGGGCGACGCGGCTACCGGTCTTGGTCGCCGGGGTTTAGTTCTTCTCCCATCGAGCGAACAACCTCACATCTTCCTGAAGGTTGAAGAACATGCTTCCCTCATCTAAGGAACCATCCCGGCACCAATCTCCGAACACGGGAAACGGGTCTACGCACCAATCAGTGAAGCGGTAGCCTTCGCGGGTTACCGTCGGGAGGTTGCCGTAATTCGTTGGGTAAAATTTTTTAGTGGGGTAGTTTACGGTCGCTTCTTTGACGATGCCCCTGCCATCGTTCGCGTCGAAGCTGACTCTGAGTTGCGTCCGCCACTGCGCGTACATCGTCATTTTCGTGACCGTCGTATCCGCGAAAGTGGAACCGGGTTGCTTGTTAGCGGTGCCGGTGTTGTAGAGCTTCCCCGACCCGTCCGCCTTCGTGTTCCAGCCCACGAACAGGAGGTTTCCGTTCGTGAACGTGGGCGCTTCCATTCTTCCGCCTTCCCGAATCGCCTTCGTCGGCATCGTCCCCAATCCGCCATTCGGATCGTAGGTGATCATCGGGAACCATTGTGCGTACAGTTTCATATTCGCTGTGGGCGTGATGACGTCCCCGGGCGAGTAGACCGGCCCCGAATCGTCGGTGAGTGGGCTCCAGCCAGCGAAGCCCCAGCAGGAGTCGGGGCAGGGAGTGGCCACGTTCGCAGCGATCGTCACGCTCGATCCCCGTGCCACCCACTGACGCGCCGGGACCCTCGGTGACGACACAACCTGACGAGCATCGACGTATTCGACCTTAAACTGCGGACCGCTCACGGCCACGAGCGTGACCGGTACAGACGCGGCGGAAACAGGTGAGGTGCCTGCCGTGTTCGTCGCGGTGACCGTGAACGTGTACGGGGTGTTCGCGGTGAGCCCGATGACGGTGATCGTCCCGGAGCCCGTCTGGGACACGGTGCCGGTGTTAGCGCCGGTGTTCGAGGTCGCCGTGTATGTGGTGATCGCTGAGCCGCCATTGGATGCCGGCGCGGTGAACGCGACCGTCACGGACGTCGACCCTGACGCGGTCACGGTCCCGATGGTCGGTGCGCCGGGAACCGTGAGCGGGGTCACCGACGCCGACGCCCCGGACGCGCCCGAGGTGCCGCCCGCGTTCGTCGCGGCGGCCGTGAACGTGTACGCGGTGCCATTCGTCAGGCCGGCGACGTCGCAGGACCCGGACTCTCCGGTCACCGTGCACGATCCGACCGTGACGGCCGGCGACGCGGTCACCGTGTACGACGCGGGGGTGCCGCCCGTGGTCGCGGCGGCCACGGTCACCGTCGCCTTGGCATCGCCGGCGGTCACCGTCGAGATGGTCGGGACGTCGGGAGCGACGACCGCCTCAACGACGCCAGAGACGGTAATCGATGGCGGGGACGTGTAGGTGCACCCGTCGGCAGTGGTTCCCGTGACGATGAACGTGTTGTTCGCCTTCTTCGTCAGACCACGCAATTGGATGGACCCGCTCGCAGCCGACGAGGTGATCTCCGCGCTCTGGCCGGTATTCGCCGTGGCCGTGAATTTCGTCCAAGGCGACGTGTACGTCGGCGCGGTGAAGATGACCGTGCGGGTGACCCCGCCGACCGCAGCCGTCGCAGTCCACGACCCGGTGGCAGGCTCACACTTATCACCCACGTCGCCTCTGATGACGGGGCCACCGGATTCAGCTGCGTCCGAACCTCCGCATCCCGCGAGGAGCATCACCACGCATGCGATGACCGCGCCAGCGGCCTTTCCTCTACCCGAACGTGAACTAAATGCGCCGAAGCGACTGTTGCGTGCACTCATTGTGGGCCGTGCCTCACCGGGACTATGTCCCATCACCGTGCATGTGTTCGTGACGATAAGGCACGGCAGGCGCGAGCACGACCGTGTAAACACGGTCATTTTCAAGGCATTATGTCCGGTTTGTGGTGATTTATGAGCTTTCTGGGCGCCTTTGCGAAGCATTCCCATCGGCACCCCACAACCCGCGCGCCCCGACGCCCGCTCAAGAAGCACGCCTTGCAGGACCCCACAAAATCCCCGAACGGGCCAGGTTGACCCTCCCGAGCAGGTAGGAGGCGACGAACGAGTCGACCTCGTTGAACCCGCCCAGCGTGACCACGGCGACCATGGGCATTCAAGGAGACCACCCGCGACCCGTCCTCCCGAGGACCTCTGGGGGATGCGCGTGCGCGGGTGTGGGTGTTTCGAAATCCATGCCCGACCAGGCCTGCCCCGAGTCTCGGCCGAGAGGCGCGCGTCGGCGCGGGTCACGGTGTGGCAGCATGCCCGCATGGCCCTGCTCCTATCTCGACGCACGTTCATCCAGGCCGCGGCCAGCGCTGCAGCCCTCGCCTCGTCCGGCGGCGTTGCCAGGGCTGCCGAACGCTCAGGCAGCCTCGACCGTGTCGTTCGGGTGGCCGTGCACCCGGCCTTGGGGGTCGCGCGGGTCGGCAACAGCCCCGACGCCTTCTTCCTGGCACCCGAGGTCTCGGGGACCACCCCTATAGGGCCGTTCAAGGACCCAGAGGGGGCCATGGCGCGGCAGGCGGCCCGCTTCCGGATCTTCGGCTATGACCGCGACGGGCAGGTCGTCGCGGAGATCACCGAGGCGGACGCGAGCATCGCCTGGCGCGTACGCCTCGGCAATGCGAAGGCAGCCTGGTACGGCGCCGATGAGCCCCTCGACCTCCCGAGTGCCGACCCGATGCCCCTGCGCAACCCCGATGTCGCCGACCGCGCATCGCTTGCCATCGTGTCGGGGTGGCGCCGGGTTTCCGGGGCGGCGTCCACACCGGTCAGCCTCGATGGCGGTGCGTTCATGGGGAGCCCGGTGACCCTCGGCGAGATCCTCACCGACGAGCGCGGACGCCTCCTCGTCTTGCCCGGGAGCGGCTCGGCCGTGAAGGGTCCGAATGCGCCGCCGCTCGAGGGCTTCGCCGACAATGACGGCTGGACCGACACCACCAGTGACGGTCCTGTCCAGGCGACCGTGCGCATCGGCGACCGAGTGCTCGAGGCTGATCCCGGGTGGGTGCTGTGCGGGAGCCCGAACTACGGCCCGGGCATGGCCGCCGGCGTCGTCACGCTCTACGACACGGCCTTCTCCTCGCTCGTCCTCGCGGGCCGACGCAAGCGTCCGCGAACCGAGTACCACCGCGATATCGCGCCGATCTTCGAGCGGATCACCGACATGCAGTGGGTAAATGCCGGCTACCTCACGACGAACGGCTTCGGGTCCCTGAGGGACTGGACGACACCGCAGTGGCAGGCACGCCTATCGGATTCGTCCCGGGCCAACGACGAACTGCGTCGAGCGATCCTCTCCATGTTCCGCGACGCCTTCTACGGAGTGCTCCAGCCGGGGCTGGCGCCCGACCTGTACGGCGACAAAGCTTCGCCTGACGTACAGACCTCAGACCCGCGTCAGTGGCTTGCCGTGTCGCCGGTTCAGTACGCGCACCTGCGGGCCTGGGCCAAGGGGGACTTCACCGTCGGTCCGGATCGTCGCGCCGTGCCGTCAGTCGACGAGCTTCCCCTGCGCGAGCGCCCGCGGTCGCTGGACCGCAGTGCGCTCGACGGCTGCCTCGGCGGTGCATTCCATCCCGGGGTCGAGTTCCCGTGGATCGCGCGCACCGACTGGATCTGGACAGATGACCTGCGCCTCGCCACCCCTGCCGCCGTGCCAGACCTGCTCACGCCCGGCCCGCTGCTGACCCCTGCGGTCGCGACCTCGCGCACCGGCCCGCTCGCCTCGATCGGACCGGGCGACCTGGTGAAGTGGATGGGCGTACCGTGGCAGGCTGACTCGGCGAGTTGCCGCTTCGGCTACCAGAAGCCCGTCTCGCCGGTCCTCCCAGGCTTCTGGCCAGCGCGTATCCCGAACTCGGTGCTCACCGAGGACGACTACCGCGTGGTGATGGACAGCACCCGCACGCTCGACGATCGCCGAGCGGCCTTCCGCACGCGTCGTGAGTGGGAACGCTTCATCGCCTCGCCCAACCGCCTCACCACGCTGTCGATGATGGTCGACGAGTGGTTCAAGCTCGGCGTGGTCCGAAAGGCCCCGGGCCCGGCCGACGGGGCGTTCCCGGCAACCATGCTCGTCGAGTCGCGCGTCGGGTTCCCGGCTGGCTCCGCCCAGGACTCCCCGGCATGGTCGATACGCCCGCAGATGTCGCTGTTCCCGCTCGTCGTGACGAATTCGGACGACAGCACCCTGCGCACGGTCGATGCGCAGGGTGGCGTCGCACTGCTGGGCTCACCCGGTGCGATCGCCCGGCCCGAAGGGATCGCGCGCGATCCGCTCGGCCGCCTCATCGTCGCGGCGATGGACGGCCGGGCGGTCATCCGGGTCGCCCGTGACGGCTCGGTCGAGACCGTGGCCACGGTGCCGGATCAGCCGCTGGGCGTCGCGGTCGACCCAAACGGCATGATCTACGCCTGCGGCATAGGCGACGGAGGCTGGGTGGCCTCGATCGACCCGAGCGGCAAGGTGAAGATCCTCCTCACCGCCGCGACCGGCGCGAGTCAGCCCCATGCACTGGGCCTGGCACCCGATGGCGCCCTGCTCATCTCGAACAACCTCGACGGCACGATCGCGCGCTATGACCCCCTCATGCGGACGATGCTCGATCGCACTTGGATCACCGGCCTCGCACGGCCGAAGAACATGGCATGGGATTCGGACGGCGCGCTCTACATCGTCGAGCGCGGGGCGAGCCGGGTGCACCGAGCGGATCAGGACGGCCGTCAGCTGCCCTTCACCCTGCAGGGAGCGTCCCTCAATGAGCCGTTCGGCATCGCCTATGACGGACTGGGAGCACTGTTCGTCAGCAGCGCGAGTACGTCGGCGAACAGGATCGATCGCATCGTCCTCGCAGGCGACAGCGGCACGGTGTCGGTCTTCGCGACGGGCATGACGAATCCGGGGGGCGTCGTATTCAACCCGTGACCGACTCGGATGTCGTCGTCGTGGGCGGAGGGCCTGCCGGGTCCGCCTGCGCGGCAGAGCTTTCCGGGGTCGGCCACGCCGTCACCCTCGTGGATGACGGGCGCCGCCTCGGGTCATGGGCGGGGGAGAGCCTGCCGCCCGGCGCCATCGACCTGATCACGTCTGTCTTCGGGGAGGATGTCCTCGAGGGCCACCGCCGAGCGTATGGCGTGCGCAGTGCCTGGGGATCAAGCGACCTTGGCTCGACCGACTTCATGAGCACGCCGCTGGGCGACGGACTCATCTTGGACCGTGCGAGATTCGACGAGCAGGCCAGAGCCCAGGCCCGCTGCCGCGGGGCTTCGGTCATCGCCGGACGCGTCCAGTCGGTCGAAGCGGACGGCGACTCGTGGACCTGCACGCTGCATGACGGACGCAGGCTGCGCAGTGCCTGGCTGGTCGATGCCACGGGTCGGTCAGCATCGGTCGCCTCTCGGCTTGGGGCCAGGCGAGCGCGCGCCGACCGGCTGATGGCGCAGGTGCTCACCGCTTCGGATAGAGGCGATGCGATTGCGGGCACCATCATCGAGTCGGTCCCGGAGGGCTGGTGGTACTCGACGCCGCTCCCGGATGGACGCAGGGTGATCGCCCTGCTCACCGACACCGACCTGCTCTCCGCCGATGCCGACCGCAGCGCTCGCTGGCGCAGCGCCCTCGAAGCAACCGTTCATCTGCACTCCGCTGCAGGTGAGATCAGCAGCGACGTCGAGCCTTCGCTGCACCGCGCGGATACGTCCGTCCTCCATCCGATGGCAGGGGAGCGGTGGTGCGCCATCGGCGATGCTGCTGCGGCCTGGGATCCGCTTTCATCCCAGGGGGTCGTGAGTGCCGTGCTCGTGGGCGCTCGTGCCGGTCGCGCAATCCCTGATCCTGCTGCCCTGCGGGGGCTTGAGAGCGACGTGCACCTGCTGGTTTCCGAGCATGCCGCGCTCCAGTCACACTTCTACGGGCTCGAGCGCAGATGGCCCGACGAGCCGTTCTGGCATCGGCGCCAGATCTGACATCCACCGGCCCGGATCGCCGGGCGCTACCCTTTGGCAGACCGGCCTCGAATGGAGGATCGAATGGACGAAGCAGCGGATGAGATCGCGGGCCAACGGCCGGCGGGCTGGTATCCGGCGCCCGGGGGCGAGAGCCGGGTCGTCTCCTACTGGGACGGCAACGCGTGGTCGGGGGCCGGCGTTCCCTCGAACCGAAGGGGTGTGCGCCCGCGCGGGAGGCTGGGATGGGCTGGGCTCTGGCTCGTCATCGCCGGCGGATCAGGGATCGCGGTGCTCATCCTCGCGACCCTCGACGAGGCGAGTCGTCCCGGAGGCCAGGGAACCGGCCTGCCGCTTGTCGGACTGGCCGTCTTCGCGGCCGCGCTGATCGCCGGCACCGTATGCGGGATCCTCGCGTCACTCCGGGCAGACCGGCGCCACTATGAGAATCCGCAGGCGCGGGCTGCGTTCAAGGCGGGCGGCGGCATGATCGTCATCGCCGCAGCGTTCGCCCTCATCGGCCTGGCCATCATGTCGCTAGGCCTCGTAGCGGCGGTGACCTTCGTCGTGCTCGGACTGCTGATGCTCGGCCTCATCTTCATGCTCGCCTGACCACGTCATGCATCAGGAGAGATAGAACCGATCGTCGTCCTGGTGGTGGTTGTCTCCGGTTCAATCCTGCTCAGCACCGACGAGCAGGCCGGGTGCTGCGCGATTGCCGCAAAGCTCGGCATGCTGCCGGTGCAAGTGGTGGGCCCAGTCCGCACGGAGAACTCCGTAACGAAGGGCGTGGCCCCTCCTCCCGGGGGAGGGGGGCCACGCGACCGGCGGTGCTCGTCGGTTGGCTCTCTTCGTCAGAGATTGGTGACGAGCGTGTCGAGGAGCTCCTCGCTGCGATCGCCCGTGATCTCCCAGACCATCGCGCCGCCAAGCCCCTTCGCCTTGATGTAGTCGGCCTTGATCTTCATCGACTGGGCATCGTCGTAGCTGATCCACAGGCCGCGTGCCGGGTCGTACAGGTAGGGGACCTGCGCGTCGGCATCCCAGAGCCGGGTCATGCTGGGCAGGTAGTTCGCCTTGATGTCGGAGAAGTCGAACACGCCCTTCTCCCACGTGCCGACCGAGGCGCTCGTCCCCTTCTGGTAGAGCCCGCTGCTGGCGGGGCCGACGCCCTCCCAGCCCCGTCCGTAGAACGGGACGCCCAGGACGAGCTTCGCCGCGGGGAAGCCGGCCTTGATGTAGGAGTCGACCGCGTCCTTGATGCTGAACCCGGTGGCAGTGTCCTTCGGTCCCACGGACATGGGTGCGTTGTGACCCGTGATCGGATCCCATGACCCGTGGAAGTCGTAGGACATGAGGTTCATCCAGTCGAGGCTGCTGCCGATCTTGGCCGACTCGAGGTTCGGGATGATCGTCGGGCCGGCGGGCGCGGCGATGCTGAGGGAGTAGTCCCGGCCGTCCTTCGACTCCTGGGCGTTCAGCGCGGCGCGGAACTCGGCGAGCAGGGCGGTGTAGTTCTGCTTGTCTGCCGCGGTGCCCGCGTTCAGCCCGCCGGAAACCGGGTACTCCCAGTCGATGTCGACGCCGTCGAAGCCGTACTGCTTCATGAAGGTGACGCACGATGACGTGAAGGCCTTGCGGGACTGGTCGCTCGCGGCGGCGGCTGCGAAGTTCTCGCTCCAGGTCCAGCCACCGATCGAGATCATCGTCTTGAGTCCCGGGTTCGCGGCCTTGAGCTTGGTGAGCTGGTTGAAGTTGCCGCGCAGTGCGCCCTGATCCCACGTGTCGCCGGCGAAGGCCTTGTCGATGTCGGCGTAGGAGTCGCCGAGCACGCATTGACCGTTCTTGATGTTCGCGAAGGCGTAGTTGATGTGGGTGAGCTTCTCGCCGGGGATGTCAGACACCTGGAAGTTGCGGGCGTAGGTGGCCCAAGCGGGGTAGTAGGCGATGAGCTTGCGGGTGCCGTTGTAGGCACCCGGGAGCGGGACGTAGGCCGACGTCGCGGTCGGGGACGGCGTCGGGGTCGGGGACGGCGTCGGGGTGGCAGTCGCCGTCGGGGTTGCTGGCGACACTGCAGCCTGGCCGGCGATGGCGCACGAGCCCACCGTCGACGTGCAGGTTGTCGGTGCCCGGTAGGTACCGCTGTTGGTCATGCCCGCGGTAGCGGATGCACCGGGTGCGAGCGAGCCGTTCCAGGAGCTGTTCGTCGCGGTGAGCACCGCGCCGGAGAGCTTCGCTGTCGCGTTCCACATGCTCACGCTGGTTCCGGCCCACGGCATCGAGACCGACCATCCGTTGATCGGCGTTGATCCGGTGTTCGTGACGGTCAGGTCTATGTTGCGCCCGGTTCCCCAGTCAGAGGTGACCTTGATGCCGACCGTGATCGTCGCACTGGTTGCGGGCGTGGTCGATGCTGTCGGGATTGGCGTCGCGGTCGGCGAGGTCACCGGGGTCGCGGTTGCGGTGGGGGTTGGCGTGGGCGTTGCGGTGGGGCTGGTGCTCGCCGGGGTCTGCGTGATCCCGAGTATCCCGCAGGTGCCGCTGGGGATGGCACAGGACGTCGGGACGAGCGAGCCGCCGCGCGGTGCGCCGACGAATCCGAAGGTCGCAGTGGAGCCGGAGGCCAGGCCCGTGCTCCACGATGGCCCGCTGAAGCGGTAGCCACCCGAGACAGCCACCGATGTCGCATCCCAGGCCGAGTTGATGCCGTTCGCGTAGGGCACGGTCACCGACCACGGGTCGATGGCGCGGCCCGAGTTGTTCGTGACGCGCACGGACCCCTGGTAGCCGGTGCCCCAGTCCTGGGTGATGGTCCAGTCGACGGTGACGTCCGTCGTGGCCGCGGACGCACCGGACGGAAAGGCGACGACTGCGACGCCTGCGGTGAGGGCGACGAGCGACAGGCCGGCGACGACCTTGGCTCGGGTTCGATTCATCAGGTTTCTCCCTGTTCTGCTTTCGACTCGACCATCGAGTCGAAGTGACACTGTGTGACTATAAAGTAACACGGTGTTACATAATGTTCAAGTACGGGGCTGCATTCGGACGAGCGGCACTCAAGGTGTTTGTGACACGGAGTCACGTCCCACGTGCATTCCGCATAGGGTCTGCGCATGACTATCAAGCGGGGCGACGGCCGCCAGGCGCTCATCGAGGCGACTGCGTCAGTGCTCAGTCGCGGCGCTGACGTCCAGATCAAGGAGGTCGCGGCCAGCGTCGGCGTCTCCCACACCCTCGTCTACCGGCACTTTCCCGAGGGCGGCAAGGACGAGATGGTCGCCGAGGCCTACGCCCACCTGTTCAAGGGCCTTGCCCAGTCGGATTTCGACCGACTGTTCACTGCGCTCGGCGACCCCGATTCGGCACGCGACAGCATCAGGGACCTGATCCTCGCCGTCCTGAGCCCGAGGCGCGCCGATGTCCGCTGGGCACGCCTCGAGGCGCTGGCGCAGACGCGGGTCAATCCCTACGCCGCTGAGCGGATAGAGGGGGCGCGCCAGTCCCTCATCAAGGGGTTCGCGAACCGCCTTAGCGAGATCGAGCCCGGCATCGATCCTGACGCGGCAGTCGGGCTCTCCCTCATCGCCCAGGCGCTGCCGCTGGGGATCACCGCGATCGGCGGGCCGGGCCTCACCCGTCAACAGCGCGAGAGCGTCGCTGGGATGTGGGCCGATGCCATGGTGTTCCTGCTCCGGAGTGTGACACCAGGGCCCTCGTCGACCGCCTGAGAGGCTTTCCGCAGCTCCCATCTCGCAAGGGTCGGGCTGGATCGGGTAACGTGCGCCCAGCATCGATGGCGTCCGTAGCTCAATGGATAGAGCACCTGACTTCGGATCAGGCGGTTGGGGGTTCGAGTCCCTCCGGGCGCACGCAAGAGGTCCCTGCAGCATCTTCGCCGTGCATGATTGGTATCCCTCGCCCTCGCTCAGGGCCGTCCCGATCCTCCTAGGATGACCTAGTGACGGTACGAGGGCGACGCATTCTCGTGGTGGAGGACGAGCCGCTCATGTCCTCCTTGCTCGTCGAGATGCTCTGCTCGGTGGGTTTCGAGGTTGCCTCCGCCATGAACGTCGTGGAGGCCCGCCAGCAGGTCGAGTCCTTCGACCCCGATGCTGTGCTCCTGGACATCTCGCTGGGCGCGGGGCCCAGCGGCCTCGACCTCGGCTACGTTCTGAGCCGTTCGCGTCCTGACATCGCCCTGATCTTCTTGACCAAGCACCCGGACGGGGGCTCGAGCGGACTCCAGGTCTCGGACCTGCCGCCGGGCTGCGGATTCCTGCGGAAGGACATGGTTCGCGACACCCAGTACCTGCTCGATGCGATCGATGCGGTCCTCGCGGATCGTGGAACGGAAGTGCACCTCAGCGGTGAGGGAAGCGATGCGTTCCTTCCCCTCACGTCAAAGCAGCATGAGGTGCTCAGGTTGATGGCGCTCGGATATACCAACGCGGCGATCGCACGCCTGACGAATGCGGCCGAGTCATCGGTCGAACGTTGGGCCGCCGGTATCTTCAAGGCCCTCGGCATTGACACGAAGGGCGACATCAATCCGCGGGTCGAGGCGGTCCGACGCTTCATCAGCTCGGCCGGCCTGCCTGAGCGCCCATGAACAGGCGCGCCGACCTCGGTGCCATGCTCCGCCGACTCGGAGGGCCCGACGCCATCAGCCGGCCGGCCTTCTGGCTGGCCCTCGTCGCCACCGAGACCGCCCACTTCGTCGGGAACGCCGGCATCACCGGAATGGCGCTCGAGCGGATGGGCCTCGCGGCCGGTGCGGTGGTCATCATGTTCGCATGGCTGCTTGTCGCCCGTGCGACCTTTCTGAGGGACATCGACGTCACCCCGCGTCCGGCGAGGATGCTCGCGGCCTTCATCATCGCCGGCGCCATTCGCGGTGCCGTCATCGGGCAGGGTGTCGTCGCGCTCGGCCTTTCGGGTGAGCGAGAGTTTCCGTCGCGCATGATCGGCGGCATCCTGATGATGGTCCCGATCCTGGTGATCACCGCTCTCGTCGTCGGCACGCTACGAGAGGGAGACACGAGAGTCTGCGAGCTACTCGCGAGCAGGCATGAATTGGAGGAGGCCCGCCAGCGCGGTCAGCTGGCCCTGTCCCTGCGCAACACCGAACTGATCGCCGGGATTCGGGCCCGATTGCTGCGGGAGGCCGACCTGCTCGACGCGAATCGCCCGCCGGAGGCGCTCGCTTCCCTCCAGCGAATCGCGGCCGACATCGTGCGCCCGCTGAGTCACGAGCTCTCCGCTCGCACCCCGACGATGCGGGTCCGCCCGGCGACGGTGGTTCGCGCCAGCACCGATTGGCAGCGGGCACTCGACGAGGCGCTCAACGGTCGGCCCCTTCGACCACTGCTCGTTTCCGGCTGCGCCTTCCTCGCATCGCTCTCCTACTCCTTCTCGGTATTCACGCCCCTGAGGGTTGTTGGCACAGGAGCGGCGGGCATCATCTTGTCGATCCTCCTGATGGCTCCGGCCAATGCGATGCTGGCCCGCCTCTTCCGGGGCAGGCGCCTGGCCTTCCGGGTGGCGACCTTCCTGCTCGTTACCGCGGGGCTCTCAGGCCTCATAGGCTTGGCCACCGTCATCGATACGTCCGGCACGGGCCACGCCCTCGCCACCGCGCTCGGGGCGTCTCTCCTGATCTGGTGCCTGACCGCACTCTTCGCCGTGCTCACCTCGGCGATTCGCCAGCAGCGGCCTGCAACTGCCGAACTCGCGACGACCCAAGACGTGCTCCTGTGGCAGGTGGCCAGGACAAACCAGGTGCAGTGGTTCCAGCAGAAGCAGGTGTCACGCGCCCTGCACGGTCCGATTCAGGCAGCGACCACGGCAGCTGCGATGAGACTCGACGAGGCCATTCGCTCGGGCGAGGTGGAACCTGAAATGGTCCTGGCCCTCAAGGCAAGCATCCTCAGCACCTTCACGTCACTCGACGCGATCCCGGCCGAGTCCGTGAGCATGCGACAGGCGGCGGAGCGGCTCGCAGCGACGTGGGAGGGCATGTGCGAGGTGTCCATGACCATGGGTCCGGCAGCAACCACCGCGCTCGCGGGGGACGTCATCGCCTCAACCATCCTCATCGACATCCTGACCGAGGCGACGTCGAACGCCGTGCGCCATTGCCACGCTGACTCGGTGCACATCGAGATTCGAGAGCCGTCCACTGATCTGGTGGAGATCATCGTCCAGAGCACCGGAGACCCGATCGACGCCGATGGTGGACGGGGCCTAGGGGTCCCCATGATCGAGGATTGTGCCGTGGCGTGGTCAGTCGAGGCCCGCTCCCGTGGATGCGAGGTGCGGGCCACCTTGCCGCTGGTTGCGCGCGGCTCAGTTTCGACCGTGGGCTCAGATTCGACTTCGGGCTCAGTGAGCCTTCACGCGGCGCCCTATTAGGGCCGTCGAGCCTTCGATCGAAGACTGGTTCGAAGCCGTTGCTGCGTTAATGGACCCTACTTGGCCATGACGGTGATCTTCAGGACACCGACAGTCTCGTCGTTCATGGTGTTCTGGGCACCCGGCGGCGAAGTGACGACGGTGACCGTGGTCTTGCCCGTGCGCAGTGCCGTGACCGTCCAGGTCGTCTGGCCGGGCACGCCCACCATGCCATTGGTGTTGTCGGGTGCCGCGTAGACGCCCTTCGACACCTTCGCGATCGCCGCGCCCGATGCCGTGCAGCAACCGCCATTCGCTGACCAGGAGTATCCGGTGGTGCGGTTAGTCGACAGGATGATCTTCACCTTCTCGCCCGGAACGAGCCGGACGCTTGCGGGCAGATCGCGCACGATGAGGGTGTCGTCGGTCTTGGCATGCGCTGCCGACCCGGTCACGACGGCCGCCCCGCTCATGAGGACGAGGGCGGAACCGGCGGCGAGGAGGCGAATTGCGCGATGAGCAGTCATGGCCGGAGGTTACGTCGTGTTTCCACTGGGGTCAAGCAGAGGATCGGCTGCGCCGTTCGCTGAGCCATTTGTTGACGAAGGCGCCGAGCAGGATGGCGAAGGCGGCGAGCCAGACGCCAAGCATCGACGTCACGAGCCCCGCGATGCCGCCGTACGTTTGAGCCAGGCTCGGCGACAGCGCCGAGGCTCGCTCCCACAGGAGCTGGATGAGGAGCAGGGCAAGTGCCGCGAAGGTGGCTCCGGGCCAAAGGCTCCGAAGCGCGAAGGAGCGCCCGACGGCGAGCGCGTGCAGGACCATGATGAGGGCGAAGGCCAGGGCCACGGCACAGGTGATGCCGACGACCTGCTGGGTGGTTGACCGCATGTCGATGGCGAAGGCGAGCAGGCCCAGGACGATGATCGCTGTGAGCCCGGCAATCGAGGCGAGGAGGCGAAGGGGCAGGAAGTGCGCCACCGGCAGGCCATAGCCGCGGCGCAGGCCACGCATGAGCATTGCCACGGCGGTCGAGATGGTCCACAGCGAGGTGACGACGAGGACTGCGTCGAGGACGATCGAACCAGGGGAGGGGCTGGCCACTGCCGCGAGCTGCTCGACGAGCAGGTCGCCGAATGACCCAGGGGCCGATCCCGCGATCGCGATGAGATGCTCGGCGATCGCCCCCTGGTCGACGAATAGCCCGAGCACGTTGATCGCGACGAGTCCAGCAGGGCCGAAGGCGATGAGGAGCCAGAAGGCGGTGGCCGAGGCCGACTCGGTGATGCGAACCTCGCGGTGCCAGGCGGCGTAGGTGGTGATCACGCCTTGCACGGTCTGGTGGGGGCTTGTCACCGTGGCATCCTTCGGCTTGGCGTAATTGGCGTGCTTGGCTGGCACAGCCGCCGCGGACGAGGCCCGTGATGCGGTCGCTGGATCGAATCCTGACGTACGCCGACTCGACGCATCATGCCGCCCCGAGGTCGGGCCATTCCTGCAGTTGCGAGCGCAGGCGCATGCCGTGCGATCACTGAAGCTGGTCGAATCCCGGGTGTCTCTCAGAGCGCAACAGGCGTTGATAAGGCCTAGCCTGAGGGTTAACTCGATACCACCTGGGGTATGTATGTCTCGCACCGTCATCTTGGGAGCCGGCATAGCCGGCCACACTGCGGCCCTTCACCTGCGTCGAATGCTGGGCCGGGAGCACGAGGTAGTGGTGGTCTCGCCCAACTCGCAGTGGAACTGGATCCCGTCGAATATCTGGGTCGGGGTCGGGCAGATGACCGTGAAGCAGGTGACGTTTCCGCTCGCCCCCGTATACCGGCGCAAGGGAATCGAATTCCATCAGGCACTCGCCACCGAACTGCACGGCGAGGGCGGGCCGGCCGGCGATCGCCCGTACGTGAACGTGCGGTACACGGATGCGGACAGGGCGGGCGAAATCGCGGTGCTCGAGTACGACTACCTCATCAATGCCACCGGTCCCAAGCTGAACTTCGGTGCGACGCCGGGCCTGGGCCCGGATGGCTACACGTGGTCGGTCTGCACGGCGGGGCATGCCACCGAGGCAGCGAAGGGTTTCGAGGGGGTCGTGCAGAAACTGAAGGAGGGGGAGCGCCAGACCCTTCTCATCGGGATGGGGCACGGAACCTGCACCTGTCAGGGGGCCGCATTCGAATACACGTTCAATGTTGAGCACGAGCTCGTGAAGGAGGGCGTGCGAGACAGGGCCGAGGTCATCTACATCACGAATGAGGAGCGCCTCGGCGACTTCGGGATGGACGGCATGAACTTCGGCCACGCCGGGGGCGTGACGACCAGCGAGGCATTCACGTCCTCGCTCTTCCGCGAGCGGGGGGTGAAGGCGATCATGTCGGCCCACGTGGAGCGGGTCGAGCCCGGCGTCGTCCATTACGAGCAGGTCGACGGGACGAAGGGCGAGCAGGTCTTCGACTTCGCGATGCTGCTGCCGCCCTTCCGCGGGGCCGACCTTGAGGCCTTCGACAGCTCGGGCGAGGTCATCACCGGCGAGGTTTTCGCGCCGAGCGGTTTCATGAAGGTCGATGCGGACTACTCGGCGAAACCGTACGAGGAGTGGCGGGCGAGCGACTGGCCGAAGACCTACCAGTCGGTGAGGTACGCCAACGTCTGGGCGGCGGGCATCGCCTTCGCGCCCCCGCACCAGATGTCGCGCCCCCGCACGAGCCCGAGCGGCACCGTCATAGCCCCAGCGCCCCCGCGCACGGGCATGCCGTCCGGAGTCATTGGCCGAGCGGTTGCCCAGACGATCGCTGGACGAGTCAAGCACGGCGGCCGAGGCCGCGTTCATACCGCGTCGATGGCCGACATGGGAGCCGCGTGCATCGCATCAGCCGGCAAGGGCTGGCGAACGGGCCAGGCCGCCGCCATGACGGTCTTCCCGATCATTCCCGACAGGGAAAAGTACGGGGCGGCGGGGCGCGATACGCGCGAGACCTACGGCGAGATCGGCCTCAGTGCCCACTGGATGAAGGTCATGCTCCACTACCTGTTCATCTACAAGGCCAAGGCTCGTCCGCTTTGGTACCTCATCCCGGAGTAGCGGATCGGAGCACCATGAGCAATGCCAGCACCTTTTCTGATGCCAGAGTGCCGACGGAAGCGGAGTTGAGGGCTCGGTCGAACCTCGGTCGTCAACTGTGGAGGTTCGTGGTGCTCAACTTCAAGATGATCGTGATGGTCACGAAGGGCCACCACTGACGGGGTTGCAGTCGGGCGTCAGCCGAAGAGCCGTGAGAAGAACGACCCGCTCTTGGCAGCCGCTGCTTTCTCAGCGGCGGTGCACGTGCATCGCGCGTTCTTCGGAACGCCCTTCATGACCTGCTGAACATGCTGGCCGCAGCCGGCCCAGGTGGTCTTCTTGCAGGCCTTGCAGGTTGCTTGACGGCACATCCGGTCATCCAATCGTCAGGCAGCGACGTGCTGCGTTCTAGATCAATATACCCGTAGGGGTATGTGTCCAACGACGGGCGTCCGGGGGGCCGAAGGTCCCGTGGAATCCGGCGAAAGTCCTCACCCGGCGGGGGCTTACCTGTTCTTCATACTCGGCGTACGGCCCCGAGATGGAGGGGGAGGATAACTGATCTTGTACCCAACTAGGAGGTCATGATGAACACCATCAAGCGAAATACGTTGCGAATCCTCATCGGAGTCTCTGCCGCAGCAGTCGCACTGCCGCTGGCGGTCGGTTCGGCAGCAAGCGCAGGCGCGGCCACCAGCAGTGCGACGACCGCGATGCTGCAGAGCATGGCGAGCGAGGAGAAGATGGCGCACGACGTCTACTTGACCCTCGGTGACGTCTACACGAGCAGGGTCTTCGACAACATCACGAAGAGCGAGACCCAGCACGAGTCCGCGCTCCTGACGCTGATGCGCGCCTACGGCGTCGCGGATCCGAACGCGGGCCTGGCCGTCGGCGAATTCGCCAGCGACGAATGGGAGAACCTCTACGACACCCTGGTGGCGAAGGGAAAGGTGTCCTTGAAGGCCGCGGGCGGAGTGGGTGTCACCATCGAGAAGATGGACATCGCCGACCTCGACCGGGCGCTGGCGGCCAACCCGGCCGCTGACATCTCGAGGGTGCTCGAGAGCCTGCGATCCGGCTCCACTCGACACCTTGCGGCGTTCGAGCGAGTCGTGTCAGGCGGCACCGGGGTCGGCATGGGCGCAAGGCGATAGCAGGTGAACTGGGGCGACCCGAGCATCATCGCTCGGGTCGCCCTTGCATGACCCCTCCGCTGCGCGGCCGAGTCAGGCACCACGCTGCACAGCGTGATCGAGGAGGCACTGCGACGCGCACGAGCGTGCTTTCGCTCAGGTCGAGCACTGGCTTTCGAGCCCTCGAGCGATGACGCTGAATGAATCCCCCACCCACCTGCCCGTGCGCAACCCGCTTCGTTGAGACCGTGGCGGATGGGCAGGCTTACTGCGCGATTCGCACGACGGTTCGCTCGTTCACGACCTTGCCGGCGATGAGTCCGATCGTGCCCGTCGCCCCGAGGAATGCACCCGTCCCGCCGGTCACGACGAGGGTCGTCGTGGGGCTGACCTCGTCGGCTTGCCCCTCGTCGTAGGCGACCGCCCGAATCGTCCCGCCCTTGAGGTCGAAGGCGTAGACGCCGAAGCTACGCCTGAATCCCTCGGACCGGGAAAGTTCCATGGATGAGACATACAGGCCTGCAGAGGTGCCGACCTTCCGGTTGGTGCCAAGGGCGAACTGCGAGGCGGTGGAACCGGCATAGACGAGGGACGCATCGTCGAGGGCGATGACATCGAACGTCTTGTAGGTGCGGTCCTGGCTGAACTTCACCGGAACCGGCGGTAGCCCGGTATCGCTGAGCAGGCGCAGGGTGACATCAGCGGCCGTCTCAGACGTGCAGTCGGTGACAGCCTCGCCCCGGGCTCCCGCATAGGCGCCGGTGCCGCCAAGGATGATGTCGATGAACTTCGAAGGCCACGCAGTGCCCCCGCGGTACTGGGAGAAGGCGGCGACAAGCACCGATCCCCGCGGAAGGTCGTAGCGGCACAGCCATGAGTCGACGCCGATCCCACCTGGTCGTGATTGCGCGAGCTTGGCGTCGCCGCAGGTGAATGCGCCGTCCTGTCCCTTCATCCGAAGCCGGCCCTGCGAGCCGGACTCCGACAAAGCGTTGGCGTCATTGGTGGCCTGCCCCGAGCTCGTGGCATCGACGAGGCGCTCGAACGAGATTGTCGTTGCCTGCTCAGGATCGATCCCGGTGTTCGGCTTGAGATTCCAGGTGAGCCTCAAGATGCCAGCGGCGGCCGGGGCCATCGACACGACGCCCCGGGCATTGTGGAAGGCTCCGGTTCCGCCCAGGACGACGAGGTCGGAGGCAGTGTTGGGTGGAAGTCCGGTCGGATCGTCCTGGATCTGCTGCGCGAAGAGCGCCCCGTCCGGCATCGCCACATGAACTGTCGTATCGCGCCGCTCGCGTCCGTTCGCGTCCGGCATCACCACCACGACTCGAGTGGCGAAGGTGCCGACTGCCTGGCCCCCCTCGGTCATCGCGGCCGATCCCCGCGTGATCGTGGTGTCGCCGGCGCTGCTCGCCGGAGCCCCGATGTTCACGACCTCGCGGCCTTCGATGGTGAGGTAGGTGGTGACCTGGGCTCCGGCCCGAGTCCGTTCCCCGTCTGCAGCCTGAGCGGGAGTCGCCGTCAGGGCTGGAGCGACGATCATGGAGCCCAGCAGCGCGCCTGCGACCAACGTGCGCATGAATAGGGCAAGCGGACGCATGAGCCCCTCCAACGGAAGTCGACGACCATTCAACGGGGAGCCCCGGTGCGGTTGATGACGGTACTTAGGGCAACCGTCACTTGGAAGTGTAGGCGGCCTGCAGCATGGCGAGCGCCTCGCTCACGCAGCCGGCATCGGTGGCCGGCCTCCGCATGGCGGCTGTCCCGCCCGAGAAGCCCACGAGCGCCGGGGCGCCGACGACATCGGTGACGTTGAAGAACTCAGTCCAGCGCAGGGCCGATTCCGGCGACTGGCCCGGCACGCCGCCGCCCACGACCCCGATGACGCGCTCCTTGCCCCACCACTGTGCGTCGTAGCGAAGAATCACCTTCTCGAGGTCGCCAGTTCGAAGCTTCCCGATCGCTGATCGGATGCTCGCGGGCATCGGCGTGATGCGGGGGAGCGATGCCTGGACGAGGGAGACCGGCACGGCGACCACGGCAGTGTCGGCCGTGAGGGTTGCCCCGGACTGGAGGGTGACCGTGACGTCGCGGCCATTGCCGGCATCGACCTGCGAGACTGGCGAGCCCAGGCGGATATCGAGTCCCTGCGCGAGGGCATCGGGGACTCCGTCATAGCCGCCCGCGACGAAGGCGTCGCCCCCCGAGTAGGCACCGCCCTCCGAAAGTGCCCTGACCCCGAGAAGCCCGGCATTGAGCCCGTACTCCTGGACGATGTTCGTCTCGACCGCCCACGAGGTGAAGCGATTGCGCTGCATGCCCTTCTGGCGCATCCACGTCTCGACCGACATCCCGGCCGGGGGCCAGGCGTCGCCGAGGCGGTCGGCGAGCCGCGACACCTGTTCGTTCGCTCGGTCGCCCGCGGGGGAGGCCTTGCCCGTCATCGTGTCGCGGATGACCTCGCTGTCGTAGTCGCACGGGACGAGGCGAAGGCCGGCCTGCTGGGCGAGGGGGACGACCGGGTTGCCCTTCAGGGCATGCACCCACGCAGCGCCCATCTCGACCGGGACGCCCCAGGAGGTGTTGGTGTGGACGCGCCCTCCGATGCGGTCGCGGGCCTCGAGGACCATGACGCTGGCACCGGCTGCCGCGAGGTCGCGCGCTGCCGAGAGCCCCGCCACCCCGGCCCCGATGACGATGACCCGCGGGCCGAGGTCCTCGTCGAGGAGCACCCGCGCCGCGCGCTTTCCCGAGCGAAGCGCGCCCTGCACAGTCGCGGGGAATGAGGGGTCGGTGTATTCGCCTGCGAGGACGATGCGGTCGGCGATGAGCGCCTCTGCGAGGGTCTCGCGCACCGTGTCGGTGGAGCCGACCGGAAGGGCCGCGTAGGCCCCCCTCGACCAGGGGTCGGTGTCCCAGCGGGTGACGAGGGATGCGACCGGCGTTGGGAGCACGGACTTTGACGGGCGTGACCGGGTGCCCGCCGACGCAGGTGAGCCTGAAGCCGCGATCGAGGCAACCCCAAGCGCACCGACGCCAAGGAGGGCTCGACGGCTCATGGGGGTCCGATCAGTCATGCGCGCTCCTCGGCTCAGGGGGGTGGTCGTGAGTTTAGGTGAGCTTCACGCGCCCTGTGCCCCCCTTGTTTCGGCACGTAGGTGCTAGCACACTCGTAGTACCTCCTATGCCCGAGTCACGGGTACTCTGCGATTGCTGGGGGAAGGCGCTATTGGAGGCGATGCCAGGTGGCGAAGTCATGACAAGCATTCTCATTGTCGATGACAGCGAGTTCGCCCGGACGCTCCTCGCCGGTTCCCTGAGCGAGGCGGGCCTGGAGGTCGTCAGCGCAGTGGCCACAGCTGGTGAGGCCGTACTGGCGGCAAGGGAGCATCAGCCGCACTCGGCCCTGCTCGACCTCAACCTCGGGCCGGGGCCCAACGGCATCGACCTTGCGCAGGCGCTCCGGCGAATCGACCCCGCCGTCGGCATCGTCATCCTCACCACATACGAGGACCCGCGGCTGCTGCCGGTCGACACCGAATCCCTGCCGCTCGGGAGCGTGTATGTCATCAAGGATTCGGTCACTGACATCCAGGTGCTCGTTGATGCAGTCGACCGTTCGATCGACGGGGCCAGCCGGATGCGCATCAGCGATCCACCGACATCGCTGGAGCTCACCGACGCACAGGCCGACGTCCTTCGGATGATCGCCGAGGGGATGAGCAACGCCGAGATCGCCCGTCGGCGCGGCGTGTCCGAGCGAACCGTAGAGAACACCATCGGCCGCATCGCCCTTCGATTCGGGCTCCGCCAGTCGCCGGATTCGAACCTTCGGGTGAAGCTCGTCCGGGCCTACCAGTCGCTGACGGCAGGGAATGGCCGCGCCTGACCTGCGCTCCGCTTCCCTGCGGGAGCGGATCGGTGGGCGATGGGCGGTCTCGTGGGCGGCGTTCCTCCTCGCCTTCGGCTTCAAGTTCGTATCAGGGCTACTTGATCCGCTGTTCGCCGATGCCGGGATGCGCGGCATCGGACTGCTCGTGGACCTCGTCTCGTTCGTCGTGTTCTTCGGCGGGGTCATGTGGCTGGCAAGCATGTCGGTGCTTCGAGACCGATGCGTCCGCCCGGTGCCGGTGGTCGTCGTCGCGCTCGTCGGCGCTGTCGCGGGAGCGACGGCGATCGGGAGCATCGACTGGATCGTGAGCATCGACTGGATCGTGGGCATGGCCGGGCTGGACGGAGCGGGGTACGTCGAACGACGTTGGGTCGTCGGCGCCCTCCAGAGTGGCCTGGTGCTGTGCGCGTTCGCCTACCTCCTGGATGCCCGGGAGCGATTCCGCACGGAGCGAGAGCGGCTCCTCGGGGAGTTGTCTCGCGTGGTTGTGGTCGATGGGAAGGAATTGGCTGAGCTCGAGCGCATGCGATCTGAGATGTGGGGCCTTGCCGGAAGCGACGCGGCGCGGACCATACTCGATGCCCAGCCAGGCTCGGCTGGCAGCGAGAACTCACTGGACGACGCTCGGTCGGCGGTGACAGCGCTGAAGTCCACCTCGGATCGAACACTGCGCGTCATGAGCCACGGGCTCTGGAGGAAGCCGACTGCTGCGCGACTTCGACCCATGGTGATCGTCAGGGCGCTGGCGGCCCAGCGGCCGTACCAGCCAACCCTCCTGCTCATTCCGATCGCCATCGTCGCGGTCCTTCGCATCACGGGAAACGTCCCCCTGACCACCTCGATTCCATTCCTCGCGGTCCTCTCCCTTTCCGCGCTGCTTATCTCACTCGCCGTGAACGCGCTGACCCGCCGGATGCCGCAGTGGGCCGTGGCGGTGACGATCGGATCGGTGCCGGTACTCGCCCTCTCGGGGATTCCCGTCTACCTGGCGCTCACTCTCGGTGGCACCGACGCGACGGTGGCTGCACGGCTCGCACTGACGGGAGCATTGTGGGTCGCCGTCGCCTACCCGCTGCTCAACATCGCCCGCGGCCTGGGCATCGCCGGCCGCGATGTCGTCCGGGGCCTGCAGCATTCGGTGACCGAGGCCGACGTGCGAAGGGCTGCGCTGGCGGGCGAATTGGACCTCCTGCGCCGCGAGGTCGCGATGCACCTGCACGGCACTGTCCGGGGGCTGCTCGCGACATCGGTCATGCGACTGGAGTTCGCCATCAACGCCAATGACCCCGATGAGGCCAGGAACGCCCTTGCGGAGGCGCGCGCCCTGCTGGACAGCGCGCAAATGTCGTCGCAGGTGCCAGCCGTCGGGTCGATGCGCGAGCAACTCGCCGCCCTCGCCGCCGCGTGGGAGGGCCTCGTGGACGTGCGAATCGAGATTGGCAGAGTGGGCGAACCCGAGCCCGCCGAGGAGCGGACGATCCTTCGCATCGTCACCGAAGGCGTTCACGATGCCGCCCGCCACGGATCGGCGACGCACGTCGAGGTGTTGATCCGCGAAGGGGCTGCGGGGTGGGAGGTCTCGGTCGTTGACGACGGGATACGCGACCTGCCTGCTCAGGGGAGTGACCCCGTGGCCCCGGGCCTTGGTAGCCAGCACCTCGACGCTGTGGCACCAGGATCTTGGCAGCGGGTGCGGACGCCCGAGGGCCGAACCGCACTGACCGCGCGCATCGCTGCAGCGCCCTGACGGCTGGCTGGCGGGCCGCGACTGGCGGACAAGTGGACCCTTGCAGGAATGTAGGCTCAGGAATCATCCTGGCATTGAACTGGCTTCATCTGGAGGTGTCGAAGGCGACCATGGCAGTGACCCCGCCCACGGACGAGCAGCTCGACACGTTCATTCGGGCCCGTCTCGCGCTCATCGGAATTGACCTCGACGACCTGCCGGTCGATGACCCAGCCGCTCCGGCCGACCAGGTCCGCCTCATGTCATCCCTGCGCACCTTCCTGCGAAACGTCCCGGCAGCCATCAGCGACTTCACCATGGACCCGCAGATGCGCATCCCGTCCTTCTATCCGCCCGAATTCATGTCGTGGACGTCGCCGGGATCGCAGGCTCCGCGGTGACGGAAAGGCCGGTGACGGAGGGCCCGCCGATCGGCGGGCCGAGCGACGAAGGACTCGACCGCCGTGCGTTCATCCAGCGTCTCGCGGCGGTGTCGGCGCTGGCCGCGGGCGTCGGGGCGGGAGTGGCCGCAGGCCCCGCGCCGGCCAGCCCGCGGACGCGACCGGTCGTCGACGTCTACCTCGACGAGACACCCGACCCCTCCCTCGACCCGATCGACCTGACCCTGGCCCAAGCGGCGCTCCTCCTGCGGCGGGGCTCGCTCACGCCGGTCGAGCTCGTCGAGCGCTACCTCGCGCGCATCGCCGAGTTCGACGGCACGTATCAGGCGTGGAACGCCGTGCTGGGCGAAGCGGCCCTCAGGCGGGCACGGCGGCTCGAGCGCGCTTCGCCGCGGAACGCGCTGTTCGGCATCCCGATCGCCGTGAAGGACAACTACTACACGAACGGCGTTCGGACCACGGCCAACAGCTTCATCTACCAGGACTTCGTCCCGACCTTCGATGCGACGGTCGTCACGCGCCTTCAGCGGGCGGGAGGCATCGTCCTCGGCAAGACCCAGATGGGGCCGCTCGCGACCACGCGGGCCACGACCCCCGACGGCATCATCACGACGGTGAACGCCTGGACGCCACAGGACCCGGCCGTGTACCCCGGCGGGTCATCGACCGGGTCGGCGACCGCCGTCGCTGGGCGCATGGCGACGAGTTCGATCGGGACCCAGACTGGGGGATCGATCACCTACCCGGCACTCGCCCAGGGGCTGACAGGGCTCAAGCCCACGATGGGCCGATGCTCGCTCTTCGGGGTCATCCCTCTCACTTACACGCGCGATCACCCAGGACCGATCGCGCGCGATGTCAAGGACGCGGCGATCATGCTGCAGTCGATGGCCGGGCCGGACGTCAACGATGCCCGCACGCTCGGACTGCCAGGGGTCCCCGACCTCGTCGTCGCCGCGACTCCCGTGCGCCGCGGCACGAAGGTCGTATGCCGCTGGCCGACGAGGCTCGGGGTCTTCCCCGACTACCTGTCGGGCACAAGCCCGTTGGCCGAACGCCGCCGGGCGATGCTCGACACGATGTCGGGCCTGGGCATCCGGATCGTCACCGTCGAGCCACCCGAGGGATGGAGCGTGCTCTCCGGGTACGCGTTCAACAGCGCCCGTCTCCCCGAGCGAAGCGAGGCCTTCCTGGAGTACCTCCGCTCGGACCTCAAGCTCTTCGGCGTATCGCTCACCACCTGGATGCAGGGCCTGTTCCTCGGCGGCGACGAGTACGTGCGCGGGCAGCGCTCGCGGCTGCTTCTGGCCGAACTCGCGTTCGAGCGGGTCTTCGATCGCTGCGACGTCGTGCTGCAGGGCACCGCCGATGCGTTCGACATCATCGGATTCCCGCTCATTGCCTTCCCGATCGGCCTGGCCCGCGACGATGAAGCGGGTGCAGACCTGCCGGTGGGCGCAATGATCGGCGGCCAGCCGTACGCGGAGGACCGGCTGTGCGCGGTGGTTGCCGCGTACCAGGCGGTCACCGATGCCCATCGGCTGCGGCCACCGGATCCGGCTGCCGTGCGCCCGCGACTCAGTCCGGCCGAGCCACTCCGGTTCACCCTCGATGACGTCGAGAGGCTGGGCGCCTAGCCCTCGTGGGCCAAGGCCATGGACTGGGTGGCCGAGGTAGATCGGTCGCCCGGCATCCGGAGTGGATGCCAGGCGA
>WLOY01000041.1 GCA_009699015.1 Actinomycetota bacterium
ACTTCCGCATGGATTCCGGCATCCTTCGTCGCCAGCAGCGCAGGCTCCAGCTCTCGCGGCTTCAGTCAGTCGATGTCGTCCAGCCCCTCGCCGCGCGCCTGTTCTCGATGGCTGCCGTCACCCTCGAGGTCGCAGGCGGATCCGACTCGCGCATCCAACTTCGATACCTGCCACTGGCGGAGGCCCGCGAGCTTCGCAGCGCGGTCCTCGCACGAGCGGGCGGACTCGACCACGCCGCAGGCGAGGCGCCCGAGCAGGTCATCGCCTTCGTCCCGCCCGGCCAGCTCGCCCTGTCACTGCTCCTGCGCACGAGCACCGCAGGCCTCGTCCTCCTTACCGCACTCGTCCTGTTCGGCACGGTCGCCACCGAGGGCTGGGGAGGCATCCCGCTCGCGATCGTCACCGGCGGCGTCCCCGCGTTCATCATCGCCACCGAGTTCATGAAGTACTTCAACTTCACGGTCGCCGAGTCGCCCGACGGCCTTCGGCTCCGATTCGGCCTCGTGCAGACCCAGACGCGCACGGTGCCGGCGGGCCGCGTGCAGGCCGTCCGCCTCGTCGAGCCGCTCCTATGGCGCCGTCAGGGCTGGGTCCGCGTCCAGCTCAACGTCGCAGGGGTCGATACGGGCGACGACAAGAGTGAGGAGACCATCCTCACCCCCGTCTCCGACCGTGCGACCGCTGCGCGCATCATCGAGCGGGTGCTGCCGGGGGTCGACCTCGAGGACCTCGTGTGGTGCATGGCGCCACCTCGCGCCCGGTGGCGCTCGCCGGTGCAGTGGGGGCAGCTCGCGGTGGCGTGGACCGACGTCGCCTTCGCTGCGAGGGCCGGCCGCATCACCCGCCACCGCGCCTACATCCTGCATGCGCGAACCCAGTCGGTCCGGCTGACCGACGGGCCATGGGAACGGGCCCTTGGCCTTGCATCGGTGCATGTCGACTCGACGAAGGGACCGGTGCGGATCAGCGGCCTGCACCTCGACTCGGAGTTCGCAGCGCAGGTGGCCCAGGAGCAGGCGGGCCGGGCCCGCACCGCGAGGGCCAAGGACACCGGCGTCCGGCCCGCGGGCCCGCAGGTGCCAGACTCTCCCCATGGCAACGACAGATTCATCCTCGACCAGCCCTGACCCGAGCACTCCTGACCCGAATGATCCGCGCGAGCGTTTCCGCCTGGCACTCGAGGCAAAGAACAGCAAGAGCGGCCACGGAGCGGGCACCGGTGACGCAGGGACGCAGTCGGGCAAGGACCAGTCGAACCGCACCGGCGGCAAGCGGGAGTTCCGCCGCAAGAGCGGCTAGCCCTCCATCTTTCCTTCGTCGGCCTCGCCTGCGAGTCCCTGGAGGAACTCCTCCACCATCGCCGCGATCTCATCGCCCGTCGGCACTCCGCCGTCCGGGGCCAGATCCGCGAGCCCGCCACCTGCGCCGCTCTGCAGGTGGGCCATCTGGTCGTACTGCTGCTCGAGGGCCGAGACAACTGTCGCGAACTCATCGTTGCCCTCGAGCTGCTGGGCGATCTCACGCTCCGCTCGGGCGGCAGCCGGTACGAGGTTGCCCCTCGGCACGCTCATGGCCGTGACGTTCGCGAGGCCGTCAAGCAACGCGGTGGCAGCATTCGGATACTCGAACTGCACGAGGTAGTGCGGAACCTGCGCGGTAATCCCCATCGAGGGCGTGCCGCGCTCACCGAGACGCAGTTCGAGCATCGCCGACACATGCCCGGGCACCTCGATCTCGCCGAGAACCGATGGGTGGTTCTCGAGGAGCGATGGCTCGCTTCCGTGCACCGTGATGCCGAGCGGACGAGTATGGGGGGCCGGCCACGGAACCGCGGTCAGGCCAATGGCAAGCCGCACGCCGAACCGGTCGACGATCTGCTCGACTGCCGCGATGAACCGCTGCCACTGGTAGTCAGGCTCAGGGCCCACGAGAAGAAGGAACGGAACGCCACTGGAATCGGTCACCTCGTGCAGGGTTATCTGCGGGATCTCGACGGACGCGAAGTGATCGACAACGTACGACATCCGCGGTCGCCTCGCGCGGTAGTCGAAGACCTCGTCGACATCGAAGGTGGCGATCAGCCGGTGCTCGCACGAGGCCAGCAGGTGATCGGCCGCCAGGCGAACGCCCGCGCCTGCATCGACGAACCCGGCGAAGGCGTAGACGAGAACGGGGCCATCAACCGAAGACGGCTCGCTGTGGATTGAGTACAGCTCCTCTGGTGGTCGCATGGTGAGGCCCTCCTGTGGTCGACTTCCCTATTGTCTCCACGTCAACGCTCCCGGGCAGCCAGACCTTCCGTCCGTTCGCTCCCGGCGAAGAATGAGCCTGCATCGCCTCGGGCCCTGCGCACCCTCGCCCAGACCGATATCACTGCGTACGCCCCGATGATCCCCACCGTGTTTCCGAGCGCATCGACGGACTGCCTGCTGCGGATATCGGTGAACCAGGGCTGCGCCAGTTCGACGAACCAGCTCCACGCGAGCAGGCATATAAGCCCCTGCCACTTGGCTCGAGGCGATGGCAGCGCGAGCAGAACGCACACCGCGACGGCTCCCCACACGGCAACGTGCAGATCCGCATCGCCCCACTGCCTGGCGCCCATGACGCTCGAGGTCGCCGGCTCGTTCCAGCGCAGGGCGAAGGCGACGATCGACTGCCAGACGCCGACGGCACCGTCGGACCACATGAGCGCAGTCGCGCCGACGACCGCTGCCACGGCAACAATGCGCCTGCGGATGATCACGAACCGCCTTTGCGTCCGAATCCCCCGAACGCAGAGGCGACTCCCCCGGCCTTCATGAACCCAACGAACTTCTGGGTGACCTCGCCGCTCTCAAGGAACCGGTCGCGCTGGTCGTCGGGAAGCGACACCGCGTACTCACATACCCGCGACCACGCCAGGCCCACAGCCTTGGTGAGCGATGCGGCAACGGTCGCCGAGATCGCCGACCCGGCAATCGCGCCGCCTGGCACGAGCTTCATGAGGTTCGTGACGGCGTACTTGCCCGCCATCGTCGCTCCGCCGGTGAGGATGATCGACCCCGCCGCAGCCATGGCCCTCGAACGACTCGGCGGCAGGCCGTAGGCCGCGGTGATGCGCGCGATCATCGTCACCTGATTGGGAATGAGGAGTGCTGCGTCAGTGAACGGGATCGGGGTCGCTCCGATCCCCGCGGCGATGACGACCGCCTGGTTGACGATGCCAGCGACCACTTTTTTTTTACGCCCGATATCCAGGACCTGCGCCGCCGTCAGTGCTTTCTCAGCAACCTCGGGAACCACCTCGTAGGTGGCGTCGAGCAACTGCTGGAGCCCGAACACCGGTGCGCCGCTGAACTCGTCGACGAGCGCATTCGTGAGGACGACGCGGCCGTTCGGCGCGAGCGGCAGACCGAGTCCCTCGATGTATCGCGCGAACTCGAGGGCATCGGGGTGGATAACCCCGTCACGGGTCGGCACCTGCGCCATGACGACGATGACCGGCAGCCCGACGGCATGGAGGGCACGGACGAACTCCGCCTGAGCGCCTTCGAATCGGCGGTCGGACCATCGAACGAGGTACCAGGCCGCATGGATTCGCTGGTCCACCGGGCGCGCGCCGTGGTCGGCGACGAGGGCGCGCAGCCCTTCGAGGATGACGTTGCCCGCCGTGCCCGTCTCGAATCCCTCCGAGTCATACAGCCCGAGGAATCCGTCAGGGTGCCGGTGGTAGACGAGGCCCTTCGTGACGGGCTGCCCGACGCCGGTCCTCGCGACGTCGCGGCCGAAGATCGCATTGACGAGGGTCGACTTGCCCGCACCCGTCTTGCCGAAGACCGCGAGGTTGAAGGTTCCGAGGGCTGCAAACGCCTCCGCCAGTCGCTTCTCGAACATTCCCTCGAGGTCCTGCCGGCTCAGGTCATGGCCTGCGGGCGGCGTACCGGGCTCTATCGTCACGTTCCCACCGTACGCGCCCGGGGCATTCGCGGCTGCCATCCCCCGCGGGTTACCGTGGACCCATGTCGAAGCGGGGGCCGTCTGTGCTGCGGATCGCCGCCGCGCTCCTCCTCCTCGCGGGCATCGCCGGGGCGGTCGCCTGGTGGGGACTGCCCGTCGCCCGGAAGGCGGGCGTCATCGGCCCGGTAGTCGTGCCCGCCGAGTATCGGTCGGTCATCCGGGAGGCAGCACAACTGTGCCCACAGGTCCCGGTGCGGGTGTTCGCGGCCCAGATCGCCGCGGAGAGCAGTTGGGATCCCCAGGCCGTGAGCGGGGCCGGCGCCCAGGGCATCGCCCAGTTCATGCCCAAGGTCTGGGACCAGTACGGGATCGACGCCAACAGCGATGGCGTCTCGAGCGTCTGGGACCCGACCGATGCGATTCACTCGGCCTCGCTCCTCAACTGCGTCAATCGGGGTCTGGTCAAGGACGTCGCCGGCAAACGCCTCGAGAACACCCTTGCCGCCTACAACGCCGGGTTCAACGCCGTGCGAAAGTACGACGGCATTCCGCCGTTCCCCGAGACTGAGGCCTACGTCAAGCGAATCCTCAACATTTCCAAGACGATCGAGTTCTAGGCGCTGCTACTCGCCGATCAGCGGCAGCGGCCCCGCCGACCTCTTCTTCACCGGCGCCTTCTTCGCTGCCGCCTTCTTGACCGGGGCCTTCTTGACGGGCGCCTTCTTGACGGGCGCCTTCTTGACGGGCGCAGGCTCGGCCGGCATGGCTTCTCCCAGGAGGCTACTCAGCAGTGAATCGGCGGACCCGCCGGCACCGGAGCTCACCCCCCAGTTCTTCATCTCGCGCAGCAGCGCCTCCTTGGCACGGGCAACCTGCTCGGACACCACCCGGTCCTGCGCCCACTTGAGCTCGCGAGCACGCAGCGCCCGCTCGATCCGCAGCATCTGCTCCGCCGTGACCGGGAGGTCATAGGCCGCCGAGACGAAGCGCGCGATGTCCTCTCGGTAGTCGTGCCCGCGACGTCCGAACCTTCCAGGAACGACGTCCATCGCGTTGATGAGGTCGACTCCGGTGAGGACGAAGGTGGTGCCGGGTCGCCAGGTCGTCGACTTGGGGATCCGGGCCGGTCGCTCCTCACCAGGCCCGAGCCACCAGGGCCGGCGCAGGAGGATATTCGTGCCGAACTTCGGGATGGGATCATCAAAGTGGCTGATCAGGTAGTGCCGAGCCGCGGAGCGCTCCGCCGGCTCGAGGTCGAGGACCTCGCCGAAGCTGTCGACCTCGAGCATGGCCCCGTCCGGGTCGATCCGACCGGGATCCAGCCGCCAGGCCTTCGCGAATTCGGTTGCAGACGGTGTCCCGAGAAAGACCGACGAGTGGACGAAATCCCGCTCCATCGCCTCGACGGTGCGATGGCGCCAGATGTCCTGCATGGTGAGCGCCCCGAGGCTCTCCCCGAACAGGACGAACTTGGGACGATTCTTGGCCGCCATGCCCCGCAGGTAACCGGTGATCGCGTGCATGAGCGCGCGGTTCTGCTCGATCGCCAGGCCTGTGCGGGTAAGTGACATCGAAGAGGGGAGCATCGAGTACTGCATCGTCGCGATCGCGCAGTCACCGAGGGTCATGTACTCCAGCGCCTCGGCGAAGACGTAGTTGATGTAGCCGGAGCCGGTTGGCGACGCGAACACGAGTACCTCGCGCTCGAAGGCACGGGTACGGACGAGTTCGTCCATGATGAGGTCGACCCGGTCCTCGACCTCGGGGGCCGTATCGAGGCCGACGAAGAGTCGAATCGGATCGCACGTCGCGGGCGTGCCCATGACGTTCGCGATCTCATCGCGGGTGAGGACCATGTTCGTGAACCGCCGGCCCTCGCGCGAGAGCGTCCCGAAGGGAATGAGGCTGCTCGGGCTGCCCGACACGAACTGACTCTGCGGCGGCGATTCGTAGGCTGGCTCGACGGCTGCCCCGCCCTGCTCAACTCGTCGCACCGCGTACTCATAGGCAGCCACCAGCCCACCGCCGAGGATGGCGAGCGAAATCGCGTGGCCGACCGGATTCGAGACGACGTCATAGCGTGGGGCGACCCGCGCGACGCCCCTTGCCACCGCTCGGGCAACGAGTCGCTCTCCCGCCTGCAGCCCGAGCACCCCAGCGCCAACGCCCACGGCAATCGCCGATGAGTTGCGCGTGGACACGTCCGCGATCGTCGTGTCACCGCTCGCCTGCGCCTTGCGGTGCACCCGCTGGATCTCGATGGCCGAGGCCGCCACGCCGGCAGGCAGTGCGATCGGCACGCGCCGCACCCAGCCGAGCCGGGGCGACCGGTCCGCGATGACGTCAAGGGATCCGATGACGGCCGAGAGCGCGGCGCCTGCGAGCGCCGCCCGCGACGCCCGCTGGGCAACCACCCTGATGGCCCCGCGCCGGAAGCGCTCGTCCTCATGAGGGGGCAGGGAGCGGGCAATCGCCTCGCACCCTGCTGCGGCGACGGCATTCGTCCCGACCGCGAAGATGAGGGCAGCCGCAGTGCTCGGCGCCTCGTCGCCTCGTCGCGCCACTGTCCGACCGAGGGATTCGATGATGCTCTGGGAGGCCGTCACGGCCGAGAGCGTGGTCGCCGAGATGAGCCCGGTCGCGATCGCCTGGTCGATCGTGCGCCGCGGCTGCAGGCCCGGCTCGAAGGAGGGTCCGACAGCCGCAGCGGCGGCGAAGAGCGCCGCGCGCTCGGGGAGGGACCGATTGGACCCCAGCCAGCCCAGGACGGCCAAGGATCGTTGCTTCGCGCTCATGGGCTGATCCTGCCAGCAAATCCGGGCCCGCTGCAGCGCGAGGAAGCCGCTCAGTTCACGACGACGATCGACTGCAGGTTCTCGACGAGCACGCGGCCGTCGACGCTCCACAGGCGCCGCAGTTCCGAGGTGAAGCCCTCGAATGCGGAGGTCACGGCGCTCTCCATCAGCACGGGCTCGCCGATGGGCACGCTCGCCGGGTCGGCGAGGAGGTGGGCGCTGAACGAGACGGTGGCCATGGTTCGCGGCGCCGGAAGTCGGACGTAGCCCGCCGGCCACCACCCGTCGACGATGGCGAGCAATTCCTCGGCGGTCCATCCACGCGCATCCTGCGGCGATGCATGCTCAGTGAATCGGGACCAGCCGAGCGCTTTGGCCTCGGAACCGGAGAAGGGCAGTCCGGCGATGGGGCGGAACTCCAGATGGGGACCGAACACCGGTCCCATGGGCGGCGCGACCGGCACGGCCGGAACATGCTGCCAGTGCGGCGCCTTTGGCATCGTCGCGGTGCCCCACTCCCGAAAGGCGATGTCCTCGCCGCGAGATCCGCCCGTGATGACGATCGATTCCGTGCAGCGGGCACCACTCGGATCCCAGATGCTCACCGACCAGGTCGACATGGCGGCGCCCCTGCGGACGGGTGCCACCTCGATCACGCAGTCGCCGTTGGGCACCGGCCCGAACATGTGGCACGAGATCGTCCGCACGGTCCTCCCCGGCTCAGGATTGACGAGGGCCAGGGCCCGGATCGAGGCGCCGACGACGAGGCCGCCCCAAGCGCCCCTCCCCTGCTGCCATGCATCGGGAACCGGCCAGGCGGCACGAAACGAACCGTCGGTGGTCTCCGACGAGTCGATCGTCATCGACAGGCCCTGCTCGAATGAATCCATCTACTCCCCCATCCAGGTAACGCTGAGTGTGCTTCCCGAACCGGGGTCGAGCGGGCGCACGCTGATGCGCTCGAGGATCGAGCGCTTCATCTCCGAGACATGGCTGATCACGCCGACCGTCCTTCCGTCCGCCCGGAGGCGAGTGAGCTCGGCCATGACGTCATCGAGTCGATCCGGGTCGAGCGACCCGAAGCCCTCGTCGACGAACAGCATCCCAATATCGATGCCGCCCGCATGGGCGCGGACGGTGTCGGCCAGACCGAGCGCGAGTGCGAGCGCCGCGCAGAAGGTCTCACCGCCGGACAAGGTATCGGCCCTGCGCACCGAGTCGGTGAACCGGTCTGAGATCGCCAGACCCAGGCCAAGGATTCGTTCCCGGCCCTGCGCCTGCTCGGTGTCGACGAGTGCGAACCGGCCCTCGAGCATGCCCGACAGCCGGGCATTCGCGGCCTCGATCACCTCGTCGAACATCTGCTGGAGGACATACGCCTTCAGCGGCTGGAGCAGCTGGTTCGCACCACGGCCGTTCAGGGTGTTGGCGAGCGAGATGGTCGCGGCTGAGGCTTGCACTGCCTGATCATGCAGGGCGCGGGCCGAGTCGACCGCCGCCTTCTTCGCCTCCAGGTCATCGTGCAGCCGCCGCGCAGCGTTGGCACCGCTGGTGGCGTCGGTCATCGCGGTCCTGGCCTCGACGAGCTGCTCCTCGAGGGATCCGCTCGCCACATCGGGCTCGTCGAGAACCGGCTCCTCGAGCGCCTCCAGCATCGACTGCGCCTCGGCCTCGGTTCGCACCGCCGAGGCCCTGACCTTGATCGCTTCGCCGAGCGCGACGACGTCAGCCCGCATCCTCGCCACATCGGCCATGCGCTCATCGATGGTCGCGAAGCCACCCGAGGCCGCAGCCAGCTGAAGGTCGATGGCGGTGATCGCCGCTGCGCGCTGCGCTGCCTGCGCCCGACTCGACGCGCACCGCTCGGCAAGCAGCGGCAGCTCCTCGGCGATCAGCTCGAGGCGGCCTATCACCTCTGCCAGCACGGCTGCCGCATCATCATCGACCGCGACCGGCACCGCAGCGGCCTCGTCGATCTGCCCGGTCAGCGCGCGAGCCGCGGTCAGGTCCGGCGCGATCGCCAGCCGCTTCGCGGAGACCGACTCGACGCGCTGCCCGGCCGCCGCGATATCCCCGGGCGTTACGGCAAACTCGGACGCAGCAGCCGGAATCGGATGGTCCTTCGAGCCGCAGACCGGGCACGGCTCGCCGGCCGTGAGCCCCTCGGCGAGCTCGCCCGCCATGCCGTCCATCCGGGCCTGAACAAGGGAGTCGCGCTCGCCGGTCGCGGTGGAGTAGTCATGCTCGAGCTCGCGCGACCGGCACTCGAGTTCGTCCTTGCACCAGGCCAGCAGGCCCGGGAGGTCGCTTTCGCGCTCGGCCGTGAGTCGGGCGGACGTGGTCTCCGCCTTTACGGCCTCACGCTCGAGGCGCTCTAAGTCCAGTACGAGGCCCGGACGAACCTCGGCCTGTCTCATCACCTCGCGGAGGGACCCGATCGCCTCGTCGGCCTTGCTCACCGCGTCATCCGGGTCCGCGAGGTCGATCTCCTTGCTGGTGAGGCTGGCGAGCTTGTGGACATGGCCGCCCGCGACGTCACGCGCGGCTTCGACCCGCTTCGTCGCCGCCTCCACCACCTGCCCGGCATCGGCGCGCGCCCGCGCTGCCGCCCGCCATTCGCGCACCCGGTCCACGAGTCGTTCGCGGGCCTCGAGCTCGACCCTCAGGACCAGCGCGGCGGCGGCAGTGGCCTCCATCCGCTCGGCCGCGGTCGCCGATGCACGGTCGATCGCTTCGTCGACGTCGGCTCTGGTGGAGCCGGGATCGCCGAGCACCCCGCGCTCACGCCCGAACATCGGGTCGAAGATCGCCCCAACCAACTGCTGGATGCTGTCACGGACGCCACCGGCGAGAGTTGCCATGCCGGCCTCGGCCACCTTGCGCTGCTCATCGGACCACTCCTGCAGTTTCGCGAAGACGCTCGTCGCGAACACCTGCTCCAAGATGGCCTGCCGCTCGGCGCTCTTGGCCCGGAGGAACCTCGCGAACTCGCCCTGGGGCAGCACCACGGTCTGGAGGAACTGGCCCTTGTCGAGCCCCACGGCCCTGACGATCTCGATCTCCGCCTCTCGGTGGCGTCCCGAGACAAGCTCCCATCCATGTTCGCCGGTGGAGCGCCACACCTGAATGGTCGAAGCGACGTCCACGTCGGCACCCTCGCCTCGCTTCCGTGGCCTCGTGAACTCAGGGGTGCGCCGTACCCGATAGCGGCCGGATGAGCTGGAGAACTCCACCTCGGCGAAGGACTCCGCGACGGGGTCCGCGAAACCTGACCTCAACCGTTGCTTATCGGAGCCCTCCCCGGCGACATCGGAGTACAGGGCAAAGACGATGGCATCGAGAATTGTCGACTTACCCGCCCCAGTGGGCCCCTCAATGATGAAAAGGCCGCTGCCGCCGAGCATCTCGAAATCGATGAGATGCTCGCCCGCGTACGGGCCGAGCGCAGCGAATCGCAGCCGCTCGAGGCGCATCAGCGGCACACCTCGTAGCCGGAACGCAGGATGGCGAGCTGGGCATCGTCCGGGTCGCCGCCGGTCACCTTGCGGATGAAGTCGGCGACGACGTCGAGCGGCTCCTTGCCTCGGGCGTCGCCGCGATCGCGCTGCAACGACACCCGGTTCGCGGGCTCATGGCTCTTCCTGAGGGCGTACGCGAACACGGCATCGAGCCTCGCGTGCATCCGGTCGGGCGGAGCGTCATCGGTGACGACGAGCTCGACGAAATGCTCGCGCGCGTGGGCGTAGGCATCGGAGACAAGCGCGTCGATCGAGTCGCGCAATCGGCTCATCGGACGTGGCTGCGGGATCGGCACCTCCCGGATCTCGCAGGCCGCGCCCGGGGCGCCAATGTCGACGATCACGACGTGCTTGTCGTGGGCCGCCTCCGAGAACGAGTAGCGCAGGAGGGATCCGCTGTAGCGGACGATCGTGTCGCCGCCCGAGACCTCATGCCCGCGATGCAGGTGGCCGAGCGCGACGTATTGGAGACCTGCGCCGGCGAAGACCCCCGCCGGCACCACCTGGACGCCGCCGACAGTGAGATCGCGCTCGCTCTCCGACGTTGTCTCGAACTCGTCGGTCCACTCGTCGGAGCGGCCGACATTCGCGACGAAGGCGTGGCCGATGGCTACCGCGCGCGGTGTCTGGCCCGGTCGGCCGGCGAGATCGCGGCGGATGAGCTGGACCGCCGCACGCATAACCGCCTCATGACTGCGCTCGAGCGGCTCGTCATCACCGCTGAGGCTGACCCTCGCGACGTCAGGCTCGAGATACGGCAGCGGGTAGAGGAGCACCGGCCCGAACTCGTCCTCGAGGGTGACCGGGGTGCCCACCGAATCCAGTGACCCGACGAGGTGAACCCCATCCGCGAGCACTCCGGAGTAGGTGGCGAGGCGGTCGCCCGAGTCATGGTTCCCGGCCGTGATGATGACCGTGACCCCGGCCCGCGCGAAGGCATCGACCGCTCGATTGAGGAGTCGCAGCGATTCGATCGGCGGAATGGCGCGATCGAAGACATCGCCCGCGATGACGATGCAATCGACCGACTCTGCCACCGCGAGGTCGATGATGAATCCAACCGCATGCTCCTGGGCGGCATGAAGCGACGTGGAGTGGAGCGAACGGCCCAGATGCCAGTCCGAGGTGTGAAGCAGTCGCACGCAGATCCCCCGGCCTGGCCGGGTTACGCGGTTGCTGCAGGAAGATTGGACGAGGGACCGGTGACCTTCGTGGTGTCGACGGATCCGGTGATGCTGACGAGGGCTGACTTCGCCAGCCACTGCGACGTTGGGATGTTCCAGAGACCGCCCGGCCCGTTGCCCGGCTCGACGGTCGCGCCGCCGGTGTTCGCGTAGACGACGACGTCGCCAGGGACGGTCACGTCGTAGATCCACTTCGCGTCCTCGACGCGCATGTTCGTGCAGCCATGCGAGCCATTCCAGCGGCCGAGTCGCCCGAGCGCCCACGGAGCGGCGTGCATGAACTCGCCGGTCGGGGTGAGCCGGGTGTTCCAGGGAATGTCCTTGAGTTCGTATGGCTCCTCGACACTGGTGTCGATGTCGAGGGCCACGCTCGTGTAGGTGTGCTTCGGCTCCTTCTCGGTCGAGATCACCTTCACTCCGTTGCGGGTCTCCCATTCGCTCTTGCCGAGCGAGATGGGGAAGGTATGCACCCGCTCCCCATCGATGTAGACCTTCATCTTGTAGTTGGCGCCGTCAACGCGCGCGATGAGCGATCGCGCGGTCTGGAAGGTGTAACTCGTCTTGAGGCTCTTGGCACCCACGACGTAGTCGGCCCCCGTCTTTCCCATGACAACGCCGTCGAGGCTCGAGGTGATCGTGATCGTCGAATTGCCGGGCCAGAACTTCGCAGGGCGGAAGATCGCGCTGCGGTCATCCATCCATCCCCATGACCCGCGCACCGCCTTCGTCGCGCCCGTCAGGTCTGAGGTGGCGGTCACGGCAAGGTGCCGCTCGACGGCCGCCTTGTTCGGGATGGCGCGGGTGAAGCGCAGTTTCGGCAGGGTGCCGACCCCGAGCTTCGTCCTGGTGCCATCGACACCGAGGCTGTTGCTCGCGGCATTGAACGAGGCGCCGACGCGAACGCGCGGCTTTGGCAAGGTCACCGGCTTATCCGGATCGGTGCCCGCCGGGAGCGAGGGGGTGCCAGACATGGCCGAGCTCGTCTGGCCCGGGCCGGCGGCGCTCGTCGCGCGCACGACCACGCTGTACGGCCGGCCATTGCCGAGGTTCAGAAGGGGGCAGCCGCCCACCTCGCCTGAGCACGGGAACCACACGGTGCCGCCGTCGAGGGACACCTCATAGCCGGTGACAGGCGAGCCACCGTCGGAGGCAGGCGGGGAGTAGTTCACTGCGAGCTGTCCGCTTGCGGCGCCGCCGGTCACGGACGTGATGACCGGTGCATCAGGAACGCCATTCGCGGCCGCGGCAGGCGCCGCGAGTGCCAGGGAGAGGCCGAGCAGGGAGGTCACGAGGGCCGCTACCACTGCACTGGAGGAGCGCTTGGGCAGCGACGGCCGGATCAGGCGCGCGAAGGGGTCACGAGGCACCTGTCAACTGTACGTCGGAGATCGCCTGTGGACAAAAATTCAAGGAACCGTCCAAGGCGGATAGTCTCCAGTCATGCCCACAACCGGCCAGACCCTCACCGTCGAAAACCTCTCCAAGAGGTTCGGCAAGGTGCATGCGGTCCAAGACCTGTCCTTCAATGTTGAACCGGGCCGGGTCACCGGATTCCTCGGCCCCAACGGATCGGGAAAGACAACGACCCTGCGCTGCATGCTGGGGCTTGTCCGCCCGAGTAGCGGCGCTGCCCGAATCGGGGGCCGCGTCTACCGTGACCTCGATCACCCCGGCAGGGTCGTCGGCGCAGCCCTCGAGGCCAGCGGGTTCCATCCCGGCCGCACCGCCCGCGGCCACCTGCGCGTCATCTCCGACGCGCTGGGCCTGCCGAAGTCACGGGCCGATGAGGTGCTCGAGCTCGTCGGGCTCGTCGATGCGGCCGGGCGCAAGGCCGGCGGGTTCTCGCTCGGCATGCGCCAGCGGCTCTCCCTCGCCGCCGCACTCGTCGGGGATCCAGGCATCCTCATCCTCGACGAGCCGGCCAATGGCCTCGACCCGGAGGGCATCGCCTGGCTGCGCGGCTTGCTTCGCAGCCTCGCCCGCGAGGGCAAGACGGTGCTCGTCTCAAGCCACGTGCTCTCCGAGGTCCAGCAGACCGTCGATGACGTCGTCATCATCAGCCGGGGTTCGCTCGTCCAGGCCGGTACCCTCGCTGAGCTCGCCGGCAACGGGGCCGTGCGGGTCCGCGTGCGCTCCCCGCGCCGGGAGGCGCTCATCGCGGCGCTCCAGATGGGGACCGAAGGCAACCCGCCAGCCGCCATTGAGCAGATGGGTCATGACGAGCTCCTCGTCACCGGGCTCTCGCCGGGCGACATCGGCCGCAGTGCCTTCCTCGCAGGGGTCGAGCTCCACGAGCTCGCCCAGCAGACCAATGACCTCGAGTCGCTCTTCCTCGAACTCACCGCAACAGGCACCCCGGGAGGAACCGCATGATGCCGCTCCTGCGATCCGAGCTTCGCAAGGTCACGACCACGAAGGTGCTCTTCTTCCTCACGCTGGCGGTCGTGCTCTTCACCGCCCTCAACGTGTTCCTGCTCGTCTACCTCACGCCGAGTGCCATGGGCGTCGAGAACAACGACCAGCTCCTCATGAACCCCGATTACGTCACCAACATCATCGGCGCCGCCGGTTCGTCATCGATCTTCGTGCTCATCCTCGGCATCGTCGCCATGACCGGCGAGTTTCGGCACATGACCATCACGTCGACCCTGCTCATCACCCCGCGTCGGTCCCGGGTACTCATCGCCAAGGGCGTCGTCTTCCTAGCGATCGGCGCGGTGATCGGCCTCATCGCCTTTGCCACGGCGATCGCGCTCGCGACCCTCACGCTCTCGGGCACAGATCACGCGCCAATCGACTCCGGGGTCGCCCTGCAGATCCTCGGCGGCGTCGTCCTCGGGTTCGCGATCTACGCCTTCCTCGGGGTCTCCGTCGGGGCGCTCATCCGCAACCAGGTCGCCGCGGTCGTCGGGGCGCTCGTCTGGGTGCTCGTCCTCGAGGCACTCCTCACCGTGTTCGTCGACTGGATCGGCAAGTGGCTGCCCGGCGGCGCCCTCGATGCGGTGCTCCAGTCGACGAACGTGTCCGGTCGAGGCGGCAGCGAGGTGCTCTCAATCGGTGCCGGGGCCGCTGTCCTCGTCGGCTATGCCGTGCTCCTCGGCGCGCTCGCCTCCACCACGACAATGCGCCGAGACATCACCTGAAACGCAACCCTCCCTGAGCTCAAGGACGCCCGGTCACAACGCCATTTCACCTAGCAAATGTCGGCCACGATGTTTGATGCCTGCTTGCCCTTGGGACCGTTTGTCACATCGAATGAGATGCATTGCCCGTCCTTCAGGGTCTTGAAGCCGGGCATGTTGATCTGCGAGAAGTGGGCGAAGAGGTCCTCGCCGCCTTCGCTCGGGGCGATGAAGCCGAATCCATACGAATCGTTGAACCACCGGACTTTCCCGGTGGCCCCCTTGACCTCGCTGGGCTTCGCGACTGACCCCTTGCACGCGGCGTGCAGTCCCTCGCAGGTGCAGGTCACCTCGTCGCCCTCCTGTGCGCATGTCCAGGCCGCCTCGAACGGCTCGGCCGGCATCTCGGCCGGCGTCGACGACATGGGAGCAGATGGCATAGGAGCGGACGGCATGGGAGCGGACGGGGCCGGGGCTGGGCTGGCTGGCACTGATGCTACGGAGGCCGGGTCGGCGGCCGTCGTGCTGGAGCCGCAGCCGGCGAGCAGCAGTGCCCCGGCCATTGCCATGGAGCCGATGAGGGCTGCAGTCCTCGTGGTTGCCTGCATGGCCGGTCCTTCCGTTGCCTTCGGTCGGCCGCGGACGCGACTGAGGGCCGCAGGGTCTCAGGGGCCCGTGCCGATGGCAATCTGCGGCAGGCCCCCGCTTGGGCAAGAACGGCGAAACCGGGAGGCTAGCCCCCCCGCCGGCGCTGCCAGGCGCTGCCCCGCGACCCGGATCTCGCTCGGATGGCTCACTACTTCGACATGCATCACCGAGAGGAGGTCACCACGGGATGACCGCCCGGTCCTCCCACAGGAATCCGGAGGGAGCAAGGCTTCCGTCCGGAAGCAGCGCTTCCCGGCTGGCGAGCCAGACGATGGTCTCCGCGCCCTCGTCCGCCGAACGCGGGGCGTCGGGGCCGCCCATGTCGGTCCGGCAATGGTTCGGGCACATCGCATCGACGAGCACCCCGCGCTTGCCGAACTGCATCTCGGCCGCGAGGTTCTTCACCAGGGCATTCAGCGCGGCCTTGCTCACCCGGTAGGGAGCGAGTCCACCCGAGGTGCCGGGCCCGCTGAACCTGCCAAGGCAGGCGCTCACAGCGATGATGCGGCCACGGCGCCGCTCGACCATGCCGGGACCGAACACGTTCATCGCGTTGAATGCACCGTCGAGATTGACGCGCATGACCCGCCGCCACTCCTCGTCAGTCGTCCGCAGGGTCTTCGACATCCGCTCGCTCATCACCCCGGCCGAGGCCACGAGGATGTCGGCCTCCCCGATCGGTCCCAGTCTCGCGGCCAGCGCCGCAACGCTCCCGTGATCGCTGACATCGCACGCCGCGCCAATGGCATCGATGCCCTCTGCCCGAAGCGACCCGGCCGCGGACTCCGCGCGATCGGCATCCTGGCCGACGAGCACGACCGTCGCACCGAGCAGGCCGATGCCGCGCGCAGCTGCGAGCCCGATCCCACGCGAACCGCCGGTGATGACAGCCGTGGCCCCGTCCAACTCGCCCATGCCGAGCCTCCTTCGTTCGAACCCTCGCGTCCCCGCGTCCGTAGGCGACCTTGCGTCCCACGATCCAACCCTCGTGCCTGCACTACTGTTGAGCAAGCGCAGCAGCGTGCATCCCAGTGTCGAATGCGCCATCTCGGCGCGTGCGAGAGGACCGATAGTGGCGACCGACCCCACCGACGGACGCTTGACCGGGTTCGGCCCGAACGAGTGGCTCGTCGATGAGATCTACGATCAGTTCCTCAAGGACAGGTCGAGTGTCGATCCGGCATGGTGGGAGTTCTTCGAGGGCTACACGCCCGCTGATAACTCACCGGTGGCCGCGGCGCACGCCGAGGCGGTCGCCCTCGCTGCCCCGCTGATCGATCCTGCAGCCCCTCCTATCGCACCTGCAGCCCCTTCGGCGCAGGCCGCTCTGGCACCCACGCTGCCTCCCGTACCGGCATCACCCACCGAGCCGTCAGCGGGCGGCGGGGTCACCGTCCTTCGCGGAGCGGCCGCCCGGGTCGTCACGAACATGGAGGCGAGCCTCGCCGTCCCAACTGCGACGAGCGTTCGCGCCCTGCCTGCGAAGCTGCTCATCGACAACCGCATCGTCATCAACAATCACCTCGCCCGCGCCCGCGGCGGCAAGGTCTCGTTCACCCACCTCATCGGATACGCCGTCGTCCGTGCGGCGGCCGAGATGCCGGCGATGAATGCCTCGCTCACCTCGGTGGGAGGCAAGCCCGCCATCTCGCTCAATCCCGACGTCAACCTCGGCCTGGCGATCGACCTCGCGAAGCCTGACGGCAGCAGGCAACTCCTCGTCCCGAACATCAAGCGGGCCCAGTCCATGGACTTCGCGATCTTCTGGGCGAGCTACGACGACCTCGTCCGCAAGGCACGGGGCGGCAAGCTCACCGTCGAGGACTACGCGAGCACGACCATCTCCCTCACGAACCCCGGCACCATCGGCACGAACCACTCGGTGCCCCGCCTCATGGACGGCCAGGGCTGCATCGTCGGCGTCGGATCGATGGACTACCCCGCCGAGTGGGAGGGCGCATCGCCCGAGGCGATCGCGCGCAATGCCGTCTCCAAGATCCTCACCCTCACCTCGACATACGACCATCGCATCATCCAGGGGGCACAATCCGGGGAGTTCCTCGGCCGCATCCACCGTCTCCTCCTCGGCGACAACGACTTCTACGGCGAGATCTTCCGCTCGCTGCGCATCCCCTACGAGCCGATCCGCTGGGCGCGCGACATCTCATCGAGCCACGAGACCGACCTCGACAAGACCGTGCGGGTCCAGGAGATCATCCACGCCTATCGGGTCCGCGGTCACCTCATGGCCGACATCGACCCCCTCGAGTACCACCAGCGGATGCACCCCGACCTCGACGTCCTGCAGCACAGCCTCACCCTGTGGGACCTCGACCGCGAGTTCGCCACGGGCGGCTTCGGCGGCCGGCCGCTCATGAAGCTGCGCGAGATCCTCGGGGTCCTGCGCGATTCGTACACGCGGACCGTCGGCGTGGAGTACATGCACATCCAGGACCCGGACCAGCGCCGCTGGATCCAAGATCACGTCGAGCTCCCGCACACCAAGCCGGATCGCGAGGAGCAACTGCGCATCCTGCGCAAGCTGAACGAGGCCGAGGCCCTCGAGTCCTTCCTCCAGACGAAGTACGTCGGCCAGAAGCGCTTCTCCCTTGAGGGCGGCGAGTCGCTCATCCCGCTCCTCGACGCCATCCTCGACGCGGCGGCCCACGATGACATCCTCGAGGTCGCGATCGGGATGCCGCACCGCGGCCGGCTCAACGTACTCACGAACATCGCCGGCAAGTCCTACGCCCAGGTATTCCGAGAGTTCGAGGGCCACTACGGCGAGGAATCAGTCCAGGGGTCCGGCGACGTCAAGTACCACCTCGGCACGACCGGCGTCTTCACCGCGTTCGACGGCGCCAGCACCGCCGTCTACCTCGCCGCGAATCCCTCGCACCTCGAGGCCGTCAATCCGGTGCTCGAGGGGGTCGTCCGCGCGAAGCAGGACCAACTCCCGCGCGATCGCGTTTTCGACATCCTGCCGGTGCTCATGCACGGCGACGCGGCATTCGCCGGCCAGGGGGTGGTCGCCGAGACCCTTCAGATGTCGCAGATCCAGGGCTACCGCACCGGCGGCACAGTGCACATCGTCGTGAACAACCAGGTCGGCTTCACGACAAGCCCGAAGTACAGCCGGTCCTCGGTGTACTCAACCGATATCGCCCGCGCCGTGCAGGCGCCGATCTTCCATGTGAACGGGGAGGATCCCGAGGCCGTTGTCCGCGTGGCACGGCTCGCCTTCGAGTTCCGTCAGGCCTTCGCCAAGGACGTCGTCATCGACCTCGTGTGCTTCCGCAAGCGCGGCCACAACGAGGCCGACGATCCCTCGCTCACCCAGCCGCTCATGTACTCGATCATCGACGCCAAGCGGTCGGTGCGAAAGCACTACACCGAGGGCCTCATCGGCCGCGGCGATATCACGGTCGACGAGGCGGAGGAAGCCCTCAAGCACTTCCAGGAGCAGCTCGAGCGGATCTTCCAGGAGACCCGAACCGAGGCCGACGACTCCCACTTCTCCGAGACCTCGCGCGACATCATCACCTCCGGCCAGCGCCAGCTCACCCTGCAGGGCCCCGCAGCCGAGGTCGCCACCGCCATCACCCTCGAGCAGATCGAGACCGTCATCAGCTCGCAGCTCAACACGCCAGAGGACTTCACCGTCCACCCTCGCCTCGCACCGCAGCTCCAGCGGCGTGCGCAGATGGTCGCCGACGACGCGATCGACTGGGGCATGGGCGAGGCCCTCGCTGTCGGCTCGCTACTGCTCGAGGGGAAGGTCGTTCGACTCGCCGGACAAGACTCGCGGCGCGGAACGTTCGGCCACCGCCACATGGTCATCGTCGACAAGGAGACCGGGTGGCAGTACAAGCCGCTCAAGCAGTGCTATCGCGGCGACGCCAAGCTCTACGTGTATGACTCCCTCCTCAGCGAGTTCGCCGCGATGGGGTTCGAGTACGGGTACTCGGTCGCAAGGCCCGATGCCCTTGTCATGTGGGAGGCCCAGTTCGGCGACTTCGCCGATGGCGCCCAGACGATCATCGACGAGTTCATCTCCTCCGGCGAGCAGAAGTGGGGACAGCGCTCCGCCGTCACCCTCCTGCTCCCCCACGGGTACGAGGGGCAGGGGCCCGATCACTCGTCCGCGCGCGTCGAGCGGTTCCTCCAACTCTGCGCGCAGGACAACATGACCGTCGCCATGCCCTCGACGCCCGCGTCCTTCTTCCATCTCCTGCGCTGGCAGGTCCACAGCCCGCTCACGCGTCCGCTCGTCGTCTTCACGCCGAAGTCGCTGCTGCGCGCGAAGTCGGCAGTCTCGCGCCGCGAGGACTTCACGAGCGGTCACTTCCAGCCGATGCTCCCGGACGCATCGGTCGACCCGGCCGGAGTGAAGACGGTGCTGCTGTGCAGCGGCAAGGTCTACTACGACCTGCTCGCCCACCGCGAGGCAAGCGGGCGCACCGACGTAGCCATACTCCGGATCGAGCGGCTCTACCCCCTCCCCTACCGAACCCTGCCCCCCGTGCTCGATGCGATGCCGGATGCCGACATCCGCTGGGTGCAGGAGGAGCCGGCGAACCAGGGGCCGTGGTCCTTCATCGCCATGAACCTGCCGGAGATCATCGGCCGCCCGATCACGGGGGTGAGCCGGCCCGCCTCGTCATCCCCTGCGGTCGGCGCCCACCATCGGCACGATGCCGAGCAGCAGGCCATCGTCGATCAGGCCTTCGCCGCACGCGCCTAGAAAGGAGCCACCGTGTACTTCACCGATCGCGGCATCGAGGAGCTCCAGAAGCGCCGGGGCGACGAGGACATCAGCATCGACCTGCTCGCCGAGCGCATGCGCGAGTTCGTCGACCTCAACCCGGAGTTCGAGATACCGGTGGAGCGGCTAGCGACCTGGCTCGCGCGCATCGACGATGGCGCCGAAGACGATGACTAGCCCGAACTAGGCCGGCCCTCGCTTCAAGGAGATGGACTCCCGAGTGGTCTCGCCTGAGCGACCTTCTGCCGGCTCAAGTTCTTGAAGCCTCCGCCTACGATCGCCTCGCCGAACGCTGCTGCCACCGCAGCCGGACTCCCGCAGGCGCCCGAGCAGTTCGACAGCCTCACCGTGATCGGTGAAATCGAAGCTCTCGCACGCCATTGCCTCACGCAGGACAGTTTCACAGTCGTCGCGCAATTCACGGTTGCTCAGGGACCCATGCCTGCCCGTTGCGGGCATCTCCATCCCTCGAATGAATAAGGAACCCTTTTCAGCCTCAGGTTAGCCGGTGGTGAGGACGACCTTTCCGTGGATGTCGCCAGCTGCCATGGCCTCGAAGGCCTCGGCTGCCCGCTCCATCGGCAGCTCGCGATCGATGACCGGCCGGACCCCAGTGCGGACGAGGAGGTCGACGAGCTCGCGCAGCTCGTCAGCGGTGCCCATCGTCGAGCCGACGATGCTCAACTGGAGGAAGAAGACCCGGTTGAGGTCCGCGGGCGGATTGGGGCCAGAGGTCGCGCCCGAGATCACGATGGTCCCTCCGGGGCGCAGCGATTTCAAAGAGTGGTCCCACGTCGCCTCGCCTACGGTCTCCATGACGGCATCGACCTTGGCCGGCAGCCTCGCACCGGTCTCGAATGCGGCGTCGGCCCCGATCGACAGGGCCCAGTCTCGCTTCTCCTCGGTCCGCGAGGTAACCCACACCGTGCGGCCGAGTGCCTTGCCCAGAACGATCAGCGCGGTGGCCACACCGCCCGCGGCGCCCTGGACGAGGATCGTGTCGCCCTGCGACGTGGCTGACTTCGTCTTGATCATCCGGTAGGCGGTGAGGTAGGCGACAGGCAGACACGCGGCCTCGGCCCAGGTGAGCTCGGCGGGCTTGTCGATGAGATTGCGCGCCGGCACTCGCACCCGTTCGGCGAACGTGCCCGGGTAGACCTCGCTCAGCAGCGACCGGCGCGGGTCCAGCGTCTCGTCGCCATGGCCAACCTCCAAGTCGCCGACGACTCCGTGGACGATGACCTCCCGGCCGTCGTCGGTGACCCCCGCCGCGTCCGACCCGAGGATCATCGGCACCCGCTCGGCCGACAGGGCCTGACCCTTGAGGGACCACAGGTCGTGGTGGTTCAGGCTCGCCGCCTTCACGTGGACGGTCACCCATCCCTCGGGCGTGGGCGGCTCTTCCATCTCCCCGACAGTGAGGCAGGACAGTGGGTCGTCACGGCTGACTCCGTGCGCGTAGCAGGCGATCATGCGACGACTTTACTCAGCGAGCAGCATTCCCCGCCATTGCTACTGTTCCGTGCATGAGAACCTTGGCGAGCGACAACTATGCAGGCGCCCATCCAGCGGTTCTGGAGGCCATTGCCGCCGCCAACGTCGATCATGCGCCCTCCTACGGCGGCGATTCGGTCACCGCGCGCGCCGTCGAGCTCTTCAGAGAGCACCTCGGCGAGCACGTCGACGTGTTCATGACCTTCAATGGCACCGGATCCAACGTCATCGGCATGCAGTCGCTCATGCGATCGTGGGAGGCCGTCATCTGCGCCTCATCCGCCCACATCAATGTCGATGAGGCCGGGGCGCCGGAGAAGTTGCTCGGATCCAAGCTCATCACCCTCGACACGCCGGATGGAAAGCTCACGCCGTCGATGATCGAGGACGTGCAGTGGCGGGCCGGAGACGTCCACCAGAGCCAGCCCAAGGTCGTGCTCATCACTCAGTCGACCGAGTCCGGCACGCGCTACTCGCCCGAGGAGGTCAGGGCGATCGCCGACACCGCCCATGCGCGCGGCCTCTACCTCTACATGGACGGCGCGCGCATCGCCAATGCCGCTGCCGGCCTCGGAGTCGAGCTGCGGGCCATCACGACCGATGCCGGGGTCGATGCGATGTCGTTCGGCGGCACGAAGAACGGCACGATCCTCGCCGAGGCTGTCGTCATCCTCAACCCCAGGCTCGCCTCAGGCGGCGATCTCAGCGTCACGGGCAATCTCGGCTTCATCCGCAAGCAGTACATGCAGCTGTCGAGCAAGATGCGGTTCAGCTCGGCCCAGTTCGTCGCCCTCTTCACCGACGACCTGTGGCGCAAGAACGCCTCGCACGCCAACGCCATGGCGCAGCGGCTCGCCGCAGCCGTCGCCGACGTCCCCGGGGTCTCCATCGAGCGGCCGGTCGAGGCCAACGGGGTGTTCGCCACCCTTCCCGCTCGCGCGATCCCGGTCCTCCAGGAGCACACGCCCTTCTACGTGTGGGACGAGGCCGCGAGCGAGGTGCGCTGGCTGTGCTCGTGGGACACAACCGAGCGCGACATCGACGACTTCGCGGCGACCGTCAGGTCGGTCCTCGCCGGTACCTGATCAGGAGGCAGCCGATCACGCGGTCGGGGGGCACAGCCCCGAAGCCGCGGCTGTCATCGCTCCACTCGGCATTGTCCCCTTCGACCCACCAGCCGTCCGGCTCCCTGCGGACCGCTCGCTTCACGACGAGCAGGTCGGGTCGCGCGGGATGACGAAGGAGCAGGACGTCGCCGGGCCGGATGCGTCCGACCGTTCGGACGAGCCACCAGTCCCCGGAATGCAGGGCCGGCTCCATCGAGGGTCCGGCGATGCGGACCGCGGTCAACCCGAGCATGGCCCCATCCTTGCGCGCTCCCGCGTCGACGATCGGCGCTAGGCTCAGATGCCGAGCAGTTGATTGCTGCCGCTGACCACCGAAGGGAACAACATGCTTACCCGTTTCTTCGCCCCCGCGCAGACTGCCTACGCGCACTGCGACCTGCCCTGCGGCGTCTACGACCCCGCTCAGGCCCGCCTCGAGGCCGAGTCGGTCAAGGCCTGCATGGTCAAATACCACGCCTCCGATGATGGCGACTTCAGGGCACGCGCGATCACGATCAAGGAAGACCGCTCGAACATGGTCAAGGAGCACCTGTGGATCCTGTGGACCGACTACTTCAAGGCGCCGCATTTCGAGCAGTACCCGCAGCTGAACGGCCTGTTCAACGAGGCCACGAAGCTTGCTGGTGCGGGCGGCACCAAGGGCACGGTCGATGTCGCTGTCGCCGATAACCTCCTCGCGAAGATCGATGAGATCGCTGTCATCTTCTGGGAGACCAAGAAGTAGGTCGAACCCCGACACCGCCCCAGCGCACGGCTCTGCGCCGGGCGCAGGGATCTGATGGTCCTCGAAGCCTTGCGCTTCGGGGACCATCGGCCTTTTTTGGGAGGCGCATCGGGTATTCGGGTGCGGCCGCAACTGCATCGTAATTGGCACGCAGTCCTGCCACAGGCTGACCGGCTGACCGGCTGACCGGCTGAGCCTCCGCTAGCCGTAGGCGATGAGGACGGTCGAGAGCCGGTAGATCGGCGGCGTGTGGCTTCCGCCGTCGTACTCGGCGGATGTTCCGAGCGTGCAGGTCGTCGGGATGAACGGCACCGCTCCGGGCCGGCAGCCGTTTACATACGGGGTGACGGCGTAGGCCACCCGGGCCGTGCGGCCCGGTATGTCGCCGCTCACGTCAACGTCCCATGGCTTGACGAGCGAGCCCGGGCACCAGCCGGCGCGCGAGTACCAGTAGTTGCCGCGCTGCCCACGGACGCCCGACGTGGCGCAGTCGTTGCGCCATCCAGCGAGGTCGTGCCGTGCGCCATTGACCCGGATGGTGTGGGTGCGCGGGCAGAACTCGGCGCAGTCGTCCTCATTTCCCTGCCCGTGGCCGGTGACGAACGTCCGCAGGGAGAACGGCTTGGACGCAGGGAGTTCAAGGGTGACGGTCGGCGCGTCGACCGCCGTCGGGACGACCGGATCCCCGTATCGAACCTCACGGGGCGACCAGACCGGGATGACGGCGATGGCCTTGCGCGGGGGACGACCGGGGGCGAGGTCGAACCACGAACTGAGCTGCCAGCCGGCCCCGCCATCGCTGCCCGGCCCGACCCATGTGTCGATGTGGGCAGCCAAGGTCAC
>WLOY01000042.1 GCA_009699015.1 Actinomycetota bacterium
AACACGTCCGGGCCACCGTCAGCCTGAGCGATGAAGCCGAAACCCTTTTCGGCGTTGAACCACTTAACAGTTCCTTGAGCCATGATGCACATTCTCCTTGCACGAAGTCGCGTTGGACGGTCGCCCAACACGTGGCCTAGCTTGTTCGAACCTTCGTCCTTGATCTGTGCTCTTGCCCAGAAACATGTGATGCCCGCCGCGAGTTCACAGGGCGGGCATCTCAGAACGGTGGTGCTGACTTAGCCTTGCCAAACGAAAGCATAGCCGCAATTCGGTCCCATGTGGAACCGCACCCCAACCGTGACCAAATCGTGAGGTTCCGCGGACCGCCCATCACTGCTGAACAGGCTCCCCCACAGCGCCCGTGGCCTCCCCCGCGGCATCGAGCCACAGCCATCTCAGGTACACGACCACGGCGAACACGGCGAAGATCCACCACTGGACGGCATAGAAGAAGTTCTGCAGGGGAAAGGGAACATCGGCGGTCTGGACCGTCGGGGCAGCCGGCTCGGGTGCCGTCGTCGCAGAACCCGACAGTTCATCCGACCCCGCCGAGGTCTCGGTGAGCATGACGTAGCCCGAGCGGGTTCCCGGGCCCCAGGATTCGCTCTGGCGGGCGCTCGAGATCGCGACGGCCGTACCCGGCTCGGTTACCGCGTCAGGGTAGAAGCGCTCATCCGGATGCATGATGCCGCTCACGATGACATCGCCCGTTGGTGGGACGACGCCCGCTGCCGTCGCTGAATTCAGCCACCCGCGCAGCACGCCGATGACTGAGCCGTCCGAGAGTTCAAGCGGGGTGAGGACCCACACCCCTGGCTGCCCCCGCAAGGAGCGCTGCTCGACGATCACCTGGCCGCCGGCCAAGTACCGCCCGCGCGCCACGACCGGTCGGCCGATCGACTCGTCGGGCAGTGGCTCGCCGACTGCCGCCACCTCCTCGATTTCAATGGGGGCCGACACCGCGACGCGCTCTGCCTCGATGATGTTCTGCGTCCGGTCCCACTGCCAACTGCCGAGGAACACGCATCCGGAGATGAAGGCGAGCGCGACGAGCGCGAGGCCGACCCAGCGGGGAGTGCGGGCCAGTCGCAGCAGGTCCCTAGCCTGCGGACGCGGCGTCATCCTCGCCCTGCTCGGCAGCCGCGGCGTCATCCTCGCCGTGCTTGACGGCCTGGTCGGTGTACCGCCGGTCAGCGGCCTGCTCGCGATCATCACGGCCCATCGGAAGGCTCGGATCAATGCGCTTGATCTGGCGGTTCATCGATTTCCAGATGACGACCACCGCGCCGGCGAGCAGGAGCACGAAAAGCCCGGCGATCGGACCGGCACCGTCGATCACCGAGCTCAGGTCTGCCTCGGCCATCTTGATCGTCATGGGGTCCTCAGTCCTGCGAAGAGGTCGTCCTCGGGGATCGAGGATTGGACCAGTGAGCGTGCGAGTTCGAAATCCTCCGTGGGCCAGATGGACCGCTGGAGCTCCGGTGAGACCCGAAACCACAGGCCCTCGGGGTCAATCTGCGTGCGGTGCGCCAGCAGCGCCTGGTCACGGACTTCGAACCAGTCGGCCGCAGGGATGCGGGTCGTGATGCGGTGGCTGTCATCCGGCAACTTCTCCATGCCCTTGATCCAGTCATGGTAGGGCGATTCGATCTCAGCCGCGAGGAGGGCGTCGTGGAAGGCCAGCACCCTCGCCTTGCTGAACTGCTGGTTGTAATAGACCTTCTGGACCTGCCAGGGCTCACCGCCCGCATGAGGGAAGGCGAGGGGGTCGGCGGCTGCATCGACGGCAGCCATGGTCACCTCGTGGCAACGGACGTGATCAGGGTGCGGATAGCCGCCGTGCTCGTCGTACGTCGTCACGACCTGGGGCCGGAACTCCCGGATGAGGGCAACGAGGGGCACGGCCGCCTCATCGATCGCAATCGCGGCGAAGCAGCCGTCCGGAAGCGGCGGCAGCGGGTCGCCTTCCGGGTAGCCCGAGTCCTCGAATCCCAGCCAGGCATGGCGCACGCCGAGGATCTGGGCCGCCTGCGCCATCTCGCGCCTTCGCACCTCGGCGAGCCCAAGGAGTGCGACATCCTCCTCGGCCAGTGCATGCAGGACATCGCCGCGCTCGCCGCCCGTGCAGGTGACGACCATGACCTCGACCCCCTCGGCCACGTACTTCGCGGTCGTGGCCGCGCCTTTGCTCGACTCGTCGTCAGGATGCGCGTGCACGGCCATGAGGCGCAGGGGGAGGTTCACGTCCCCAGTCTCCCAAAGCCACAATGGGACCATGCCGAGCCCCTTCCGAAAGGACCAGCTCTCCCCGGAGATGGCCCATCGATACGGGCTCGATCGCGCCCCGTGGGGCACCGCGGTCCTCGTTTTGAGCGTGATCTGCGTCTTCGCCGCCGTCCTCGGCTGGATCGGCGTCTCGATGGCATCCGGGGTTCGGGCGCGGGTCCTCACCTGGGACGACTCGGCGACCGACCATGTGACGGTCGAGATCGAGGTGCAGCGCGACGGCGCAGCCGCGCTCGACTGCGTGATCCGGGCACAGGACCGCACGCACATCGATACGGGCTACGCCACGACCTCCATCGCCCCGGGCGCGAGCACCGTCCGCATCTCCTACGCCCTGCGGACCATCGCACCCGCGTTCACCGTCGAGGTCCTCGGCTGCGCACCACCCGACGAGCTGCGCGTAGCCCCGCCGCAATTTCCCCCCGGCGTTGTCGCTCCATCGCAGCCGTACAGCGAATAACCGCGTAGCCTTGGCCCCTATGACCACCGAAGTGACCTGGCTGACCCAGGAGGGCTACGACCGGCTCGTCGACGAGCTGGCTGACCGCGAGGGCCCCCGGCGCCAGGAGATCGTCACGAGGATCTCACTCGCACGAGATGAGGGCGATCTCAAGGAGAACGGCGGCTACCACGCTGCCAAGGAGGAACAGGGCAAGAACGAGGCCCGGATCCGGGTCCTGAAGTACCTGCTCGAGCATGCGCAGGTCGGCGCGCCCGACGCAGCGCACGATGAGGTCTCACACGGCAAGGTCGTCACGGTCCGGTTCCCTAGCTTCGACGAGGAGGAGGTGTTCCTGCTCGGCTCCCGTGAGGAGGCCGTGCATGCCTCGATCGAGGTCTACTCCCCCACCTCGCCGCTCGGCGCCGCCGTCATCGGCAAGCGGGTAGGGGACACTGCGAGCTACGCGCTCGCGAACGGTAACGAGATGCTCGTCGAGATCATCAAGGTCGAGGCGTACGCGCACTAGCCCGCGCATGAGGCATCCCGTCCCGGACGACACTGCAATTACGCACGCAGCTTGCCGATCCGGTAGGAGGCCAGCGTCCGCGCCGGCGACCTCGCGCCCGCATGCTGGCTGCTGAACATTGCCGACCCGTTCTTGCCGCACATGGACTTGATCGCCGACGATCCTCCCGGATGACGGGCCACGTACTTCGTCACGTCATAGACGCCCTTGCCGACGATGGTCCAGCACGATGACGCAGAAGCGTGCTTGGCAACCTGCGCGGCGGTGTACGACTTGGGAGCCGCCACCGCGGATGGCGCGAACGACACAATGGCGAATCCGACCGCTGCCAATGATGCGATGAGCCTGGTTCTCACGATGATCTCCTCATATTCATGGCTTCGGAATTACCGAAATGCCGGCTAGCCCCGTCCGATTCCAAGGCTCATCGGTCCGGCAACTACATCGTCGTCCGTCAACGGACAAGAGCCGGCCACAGGCGGGCCATATCCAGGTAAGGCGCTACTTGCTCGTCGTCCGGCCGAACTTGCGCACCGACAGCGTCGCGAAGATCGCGATGATGACGGCGCATGCCATCACGGTGTAGGGAACCGGGTGCTGCAGCGGCCAGTAGTCGGGCTGGATGCCCGTCGGGTTTCCGAAGAGCTCACGGGTCGCCAGCACGAGGGTCGAGACCGGGTTGAACGCAGCGAAGGCCTGCAGCCAGTCGGGCATCGACGAGATGGGCACGAAGGCGTTCGACAGGAAGGTCAGCGGGAAGAGCCAGGCCAGCCCCGCCGTGCTCGCGGTCTCCGGGTTCGGCATCGAAAGGCCGATCGTCGAGCCGACCCACGACACCGTGTAGGCGAACAGCAGGAGCAGCAGGTAGGCGTAGATCGCGTTCAGCAGTCCACCGGTGATGCGCCAGCCGATGATGAAGCCGGTGATGCTCAGCACGGCGAGGACGAGGATCTGACGCGCCGCATCGGCGAAGGTCCGGCCGATGAGCACCGCACCGTGCGCCATCGGCAGCGCCCGGAACCGGTCGATGAGGCCCTTGCGCATGTCCTCTGCGATACCGACCGTGCTGGCCGCCGCCGCAAATGCGACCGTCTGGCCGAAGATGCCGGGCATCAGGTAGTTGCGGTAGGCGTTGGCCGCCTCATCTGCATTCGCCCCATCCCCGGGGATGGGGATCGCCCCGCCGAAGACATAGGCGAAGAGGAGCACGAAGATGACCGGCTGAACCAGGGAGAAGAACAGCGACTCCGGCACCCGGATCGACTGGATGAGGTTCCGACGCGCGACGACGAAGCCGTCGTGGACGGCCCAGCCGACGATCGGCCGGCTCCGCACCGGTGCAACGGTGGTCATGACTGACGCCCCTTTCGGCCGCGCTTGGCTACGACGGGTGGTTCCTCCTCGGCGGCATGGCCGGTGAGCGACATGAAGACGTCGTCGAGCGTGGGCCTGCGAAGCAGCAGGTCGCTCACCTCGATCCCGGCGACGTCAAGGGCTCGAATGGCACTCACGAGCACGGTCGAGCCACCGGAGACGGGCGCCGAGACGCGGCCCTCCTCTATCGCGGGCTCGCCGGTGCTCACCGTGCGCAGGACGTCGGCAGCGGCACCGGCCTGGACGAGGTTCACGACCGTGACCTCGATGCGGTCGCCGCCGATCTGGTCCTTGAGCGCCTCGGCCGTGCCGTGCGCGATGACACGTCCGTGGTCGATGACGACGATGTCCTGGGCCAGCTGATCGGCCTCCTCGAGGTACTGCGTCGTGAGGAGCACCGTCGTGCCCTCGGCGACGAGGCCCTCGATCACCGCCCACATGCCGAGCCGCGAACGGGGATCCAGGCCGGTGGTCGGCTCATCGAGGAAGAGGATCGACGGCCGCGCGATGAGGCTCGAGGCGAGGTCGAGCCTTCGTCGCATTCCGCCCGAGTAGGTGCGGACGGGGCGATCCGCGGCCTCCGAGAGCTCGAACGAGTCGAGGAGCTCCTGCGACCGGCGCTTCACGTACTTCGGTTCGAGGTGGTAGAGGTCTCCGAACATGCGGAGGTTCTCGCGGCCGGTGAGGTACTCGTCGACCGCTGCGTACTGCCCGGTGAGGCCGATCGCCCGGCGGACCTCATCCGGCTGCGTCACGACATCGAAGCCGGAGACTCGAGCGGTGCCCGCGGTCGGGGCGAGGAGGGTCGACAGGATCCTGACCATCGTCGTCTTACCGGCACCGTTCGGGCCGAGCAGGCCGACCACCTGGCCCCGCTCGACCGTGAGGTCCATGCCGTCGAGCGCGACCACGTCGCCGAACTTCTTCACCACTCCTTCGGCGAAGACCGCCTGCTCATCACCCATGCGCCAGACCCTACCCAAACCGAGTGACGAATCACGCGTCACGATCGATCGACTGCGAGACGACGCGGTACCGGCCGCTCAGGACCCCGAGGACCTCCTCGCAGTGCTCGTGTCCGCGCGTCTCCATCTGGACGACGATATCGACCTCGTCGACCCCGAGGCCGGCGTCGAGACGGTCGTGCTGCACCTCGAGCACGTTGGCCTGAAGGTCCTTGACCTCCGCGAGCAGCCGGGCCAGGGACCCGGGCTTATCCGGTACCCGCACCGTGACAGTCAGGTACCGTCCCGCGGCCGCGAGGCCGTGTCGGATGATCCGCAGGAGGAGCAGGGAGTCGACATTGCCACCCGAGACGACGACAGCGACGGGCGGCTCGAATGAGCGCGGGTTCGCGAGGACCGCCGCCGTTGCCGCCGCCCCCGCCGGCTCGACGAGCATCTTCGCGCGCTCGAGCAGGAGCAGCACCGCCCTGGAGATCTCCACCTCCGAGACCGTCTCGATGTCGTCGACGTAGTCCTGAACGATCGCGAACGGCACCGCACCCGGACGTCCGACGGCGATGCCATCGGCCATCGTCGCCATGCGATCGAGCGCAACCGGGTGACCCGCCGCCAGTGACGCCGGGTACGCAGCGGCGTCCTGCGCCTGGACCCCGACGATGCGCACGTCGGGCCGTTGCGACTTCACCGCCATCGCGATTCCAGCGAGCAGGCCGCCGCCACCCGTGCACACGACGATCGTCCGCACATCAGGGACCTTCCGAAGGATCTCCAGCCCGAGCGTGCCCTGGCCCGCGACGATGTCAACGTGATCGAAGGGGTGAATGAGGACGGCGCCAGTCTCATCGCCGAAGGCAATCGCCGACGCCAGCGCCTCGTCGATCGTCGAACCAGCGAACCGAACCTCCGCGCCATAGGCACGTGTCGCCTGCACCTTGGGGATGGTTGCTCCCTCCGGCATGAACACGGTCGCCCGGACCCCCAGTATCTGGGCCGCCAGCGCCACCCCCTGCGCATGGTTTCCGGCGCTCGCCGCCACGACACCGCGCGCTCGCTCCTCCTCGGACAGCAGCGTGATCCGGTTGTAGGCGCCCCGGATCTTGAAGGAACCCGCGCGCTGCAGGTTCTCGGTGATGAGGTGCACCCGACCGCCCACCCGGTCATCGAGCCATCGGGCTCCGGCGATCGGGAGTTCTCGGATCACTCCCGACAGGCGCTCGGCAGCAGCTTCGATGTCATCGAGCGTCACGGTCGTCGGGGTCATGGGCCCGATCCTTGCACCGGTTTCTTGCCGGGAAGCTCCTGTTGCGCCGAAAGCCGGGCCAAGGAAGCCGCCCTGCGCCCGGCATTGCCCGATGATCCCCCATCACCCCGCACGCCGCCCGTGTAGCCGGCCCACGAACCACGCGCCTTCGAGGTGCTGCGGTGGAAATCGCCGATCTCCGCCGACTTCGCTCGCAGCACGAGCGACCGATCAGCTCCGTCCGGTTCCGCCGGCGCCCGATAGGCCTGCGCCGTCGCCTCGTCCCGGGCCTCGGAGAGGCGCTCTTGAATCCTTGGGACGAATGCCTGGTAGAACGCCACCCGCGCGGTCTGGGCCGTGTGCTGCTTCGTCACGCGCCGCGCGCGTCCGCCATCCCTGACCACCGCGACATACGCCTCGCGCCGCCACGGGCCAACGGTGAGCCAGGTCTGTGCCGCCGCCGTCATCTGCACGGCGAGCGACGAGAACAGCGCATTCACGACGTCGAGGTCAGAGGGCATTCCGTAGGCGATGACGAAGGTCGAATTCGACGCGATGTCTACCTTGGTGTCGTTGGCCTGGGACACCGCGATGAACAGCGCGATGAGATGCCGGTTGGCGCGCCGGCCCTTCTCGCCGATGACGATGGTGCGCATCTCGGGCTGCTCCCGCTGCTCCTTCTTCGCCGTTCGCGATCTCGCCATCGCCAGATCGATGCTCGCGGCGGTCGCCAGGGACTGCGCCTTCATCAGGTAGGCATCGGCCTCCTCGGCATTGTCGGTGCGCTCCGCCTTGGCGAGCAGGGCTGCGATGCGGTCAATCGACATGGGCGGGAACCACCAGTCCCTTCGACTCAAAGCAGCTACGGAGGAGGAGTGCGGACTCGGGCGTCTGGGCGCGGCCGACGAGCGCGACCATCAATGCGCGGAATCGGGGTCCGTGGGCCTGCAGGGGAGAGCCCGAATCCTCGGAGGGGCCCGAATTGAGGTGATGGGCGAACTCGTGCAGCAGGACCGACTCCCGGCACGCCCAGGTCGCAGCCATCGGAATGGCGATCACCCCATTCGAATAGTGCGCTCGGGCATCGCCTCGACGGTGCCGGGCCGCGACGGGCGGGATGCCCGGATACATCGTCATGAGGTGCTCGACGTACTGCTGGACTGCGGGCAGCGACCCGAACCGGGTCTGCACCGGCAACTGCAGTCGAGAGCCGAAAAAGTCGATGACGCCGCCTCGGTCGATCGCCGCGGACCACTGGTCCTCCGCTGCGTAGACCGCCGCGCGATCGACGTCCCTGCTCATCGTGGCCCCTACCATCGCATCTCCTCCCCTCGATGTCCCGAGGATAGGGTCACGCTGTGGGTCCTGTTACTCGCCTGCAAGGCGCAATCCGGAGCACGCCGATGCTCCGCGACCTCCCGCGCGAGGTCGCGGTCCTCTCCGCCGTCGCATTCTGCGTCGCCCTCGGGTTCGGAATCCTCGCCCCGGCCCTCCCCGTCTTCGCCCGCACCTTCGACGTCACCGCACTTCAGGCCAGTGCCGTAATCTCCGTTTTCGCCCTCGTACGCTTCGTCACGTCACCGATCTCCGGTGTCATGGTCGATCGCTGGGGCGAGCGGATCGTGCTCGCGAGCGGGCTGACCATCGTCGCCGTCTCGAGCGCAGCTGCGGGATTCTCCCAGTCTTACCAACAACTTCTTCTCCTGCGCGGTATCGGTGGCCTTGGATCGTCGATGTTCACCGTCGCGGCTCTCGCGCTGCTGCTGCGCGTCGTCCACTCCTCCCAGCGTGGTCGCGCAGCGGGCGCCTTCCAGGGCGGCTTCCTCCTCGGCGGGGTGGCGGGTCCCGCTGTCGGCGGTCTCGTCGTCGCATGGTCCATCAGGGCGCCCTTCTTCGTATACGCGGCCGCCCTCGGGCTTGCCGCCGTCGTTGCCGTCGTCTTCCTCGCCAAGGCGCACCTCGCCGAGCGGGAGCAGGAGGTCTCCCACGACGAGGCGGGCAAGCTTGAGCGACTGCGCGAGGCCCTCCGCGATCGCGGATACCGTGCCGCCCTCGGTGTGAGCCTGGTCACGGGTTTCGTCGTGTTCGGGATGCGGTCATCCGTCGTTCCGCTCTTCATCACCGAGGGCATGGGGAAGAGCGCCTCGCTCGTCGGCATCGGTTTTCTCATCGCCGCTGCCTGCCAGGCCGTCCTCCTGCTTCCGGCCGGGCGAATGGCAGATACGGAGGGCCGGCGAAAGGCCATGCTCATCGGCACGATCGCCACGGCTGTCGGCATGGTCGTGCTCACCGCGGCCGACGTGGCCACCAACGGCTGGGGGACTACCGCGGTGGCCGCCACGGCGTTGTTCCTGCTCGCCATGGCAATTCAGGGAGCCGCAGGAGCGTTCCTCGCCTCCGCTCCCGCTGCCGTCGTCGGAGACGTCGTAGGCGGACGCAAGGGAGGTGTCGTCATCGCGACCTTCCAGATGATGTCCGACCTCGGCGCCGTGCTTGGACCCCTCATAGCCGGACTGCTCGTCGACAGGTTCGATTTCGACTGGGCGTTCGCAGCGGGTTCGGCTTTGAGCGTCGGAGCGGTTATGTTGGTTCTCGTGATGCCGGAGACGTTGCATCGCAAGACCGGATCAGATGATGAGCGCACCGAGGAGAACGTTTCGTGACTGCTGTCCCCCCACGCAATTGGTGGATCGTCGCCGTGACCGCCGGTGCGACCTCGCTGGGCATCGTGGCAGCGGCAGGGATCTTCTCAGCGAGCGCCTGGTCCTCCCCGCACCGTGAGATCACGGCAGGTAGCGGTGCGGTGGCTGCGCTCAATACCGGCCTCGGTCCGGTGCCCCAGCAGGCTGTCGTCACCGATGAGCAGTTCCAGGCGGAGATTGACAACATCGTCTTCATCCTCGCCGATGATCTCGACTGGGCCACGTTCCGCCAGGTGCCCCGCCTCAATGCCCTCCAGGCCAAGGGCACGACCTTCACCAACACTACGGTCACCGACTCGCTCTGCTGCCCGTCGCGCGTTTCGATCCTGCGCGGGCAATACGTCCACAATCACAAGGTCGTCTCCAATGAGCCGGCATCAGGGGGCGGCTGGCCCACCTTCTATCGCCTCGGCGAGGAGAAGGACTGCCTGCCGGTCTGGCTCTCGTCAGTCGGCGTGCAGACCGCCTTCATGGGAAAGTACCTGAACGCCTACCCCGATGGCGCGAAGAATCCCGCCTACGTGCCGCCGGGCTGGGACCGCTGGGTAGTGCCCGTGACCCAACCGGAGATGTACCGCGGCTACGGCTACACGCTCAACATCGACGGCACCTTGAAGACCTACGGCGAGAAGCCCAAGGACTTCCTCGGCGATGTCCTCGTCAGCGAGGCCACCGATTACATCGTCTCCGCACGGGAGCCCTTCTACCTGCAACTGAGCCTCACGAACCCGCACCGACCATCGCCTATCGCCACCCGGCACCTCGCGAGCAACAAGAACGCGACCGTGCCGAGGTCGAAGGGCTACAACGCGTCAGGGCTCAATGAGCCCGCATGGCGCAGTGGCCTGTCTGCTGTCAGCCCCCGACGCCTCGCCACGCTGGACAGGCGCTGGCGCGAGCGAGTGCAGTCCTCCGAGACCGTCGCCGACGCCTATGACGCCGTGGTCGCTGCCCTCGAGAAGGCAGGAAAGCTCGACACGACCCTCATCGTGCTCGGATCGGACAACGGGTACCACTCGGCAGTTCGACGCCTCCCCCCGGGCAAGCGCACCCCCTACCTCGAGGACACCGTCGTTCCCTACGTGTTCATCGGGCCGGGCGTCGAGGCAGGGGCCAAGGTGGCCTCGATGACCTCGACCATCGACCTCGGGCCGACCTTCGCCTCGCTCCTGAATGCCAAGTCCCCCGAGTGGACCGACGGTCGCTCCCTAGTTCCGTTCCTCGCCCGCGGCACGGTCGAGGGCTGGCGCACCGGGGTCATCTCGGAGAGCCTGTCGCAGGCGCGGCCGGGTGATCCGGACTACGAGACCCTCAAGCCTCCTCGGTTCACGGCCCTGCGCACAGAGCAGTGGGTGTACGTCGAGTACGAGGACGGCACGAAAGAGCTGTACAACCGCCTCACCGATCCTGAGGAGCTCGACAACGTCCTTCCGGCGGCTGATCCTGACCTCGTGAAGTCGTTGAACCGCCAGTTGCTCGCGCTTCAGGCCTGCGCCGGCCCAACCTGCCGAGTAGCAGACTCGCTCCCCAATTAACCCCACCCCCTTCATCTGGCCCGCAATCCGGGCGAAACGAATGATCTGAGCCGTATTTCGGGCTGATTCGTTCATCCTGCCCGGGCACCGTTCCGCCCGGCGGCCTGACCCGCGGGGGCGGGGGCGGGCGAGATGAACGAATAACGCTGTTCCGGGCCCTGAATCGTTCATCCGACCCCGATTCGGGGCCAGATGAGCGAGTGGCGGGTTAGGCGAGGGCCTGCTGCAGGTCGGCCACTAGATCCTCGACGGTCTCGATCCCCACCGATAGCCGGATCAGGTCTGACGGCACCTCGAGCGGGCTGCCCGCCGCCGATGCATGCGTCATCCGCCCGGGATGCTCGATAAGGGACTCAACCCCGCCCAGCGACTCGCCCAGCGTGAACACCTTGGTTCGGCCGCACACATCGACCGCGTGCTGCTCCCCACCGTTCACCCGAAACGAGATCATCCCGCCGAAGTCGCGCATCTGGCGCTTCGCGACCTCATGCCCCGGGTGCATGGCCAGGCCCGGCCACATGACCTGAACCACCGACGGGTGGTTGATGAGGACATCGACGATCGCCCGCGCGTTGGCGCAGTGACGGTCCATGCGGACGCCCAGGGTCTTGATGCCGCGCAGGACGAGCCAGCTGTCGAACGGACCGGCGATTGCACCCATGGCGTTCTGGTGGAATCGCAGCCGCTCGACAAGCGCCGCGTCCGTGGCTACGAGCGCACCCCCGATGACATCGCTGTGCCCGCCGAGGTACTTCGTCGTGCTGTGCACCACGATGTCGGCCCCGAGCGCGATCGGCTGCTGCAGGTACGGCGAGGCGAACGTGCTGTCCACGACAAGCAGGGCGCCGGCCGCATGGGCCACGCCCGCCAGCGCCGCGATATCGGCGATGTTCAGGAGCGGGTTGGTGGGGGTCTCGATCCACACGAGCTTCGTTCGCCCGGGGATGATGGCTGCTGCGACGGCAGCAGGATCCGTGACGTCGGCCGGGGTGTGATCGACCCCCCAGGGACCAGCCACCTTCGAGAAGAGCCGGTAGGTGCCGCCGTAGGCGTCGTTGGGGATCACCGCGTGGTCGCCTGGCCGGCAGACGGTGCGGATGACGGTGTCCTCGGCCGCGAGGCCCGAGGCGAAGGCGAGACCGGCGGCATCGAGCACCCCCGGTGCCTCGAGGGCCGCTAGGCACTCCTCGAGCGCCGTTCGGGTCGGATTGCCGCTGCGCGAGTACTCATACCCGCCGCGCAGCCCACCGACGCCATCCTGGGCGTAGGTCGAGACCTGGTAGATCGGGGGCACGACCGCCCCGGTCAGCGGGTCCGGCTCCTGGCCGGCATGTATCGCGCGTGTGTCGAATCCACTCATGCGTCGTACCCTACGGGGATGAGCATCTTCGGTTTTTCGAAGTCGTCAATGATCACCCCGGACAAGGCCCTCCCCGGGCATCCGACCCGGCCATTCGAGGTCGGCGACACACACGCCGTGCTCGGCAGTTCGCTGACCGGCCCCTGGCCCGACACCTCCGTCTCGATCTACCTGGCGATGGGCTGCTTCTGGGGCGCCGAGGAGATCTACTGGCGTATACCCGGCGTCGTGTCGACGAGCGTCGGCTACATGGGCGGATTCAGCCCGAACCCCACCTACGAGGAGGTCTGCACCGGGCTCACCGGCCACACCGAGGCCGTGCGCGTCGTCTACGAGCCAGCGAAGCTCACCACCTACGACGTCCTCAAGGCTTTCTGGGAGAACCACGATCCGACCCAGGGTTACCGCCAGGGCAATGACACGGGAACCCAGTATCGAAGTGCCCTGCTTTACACGACCGATGAGCAGCGCGACCTGGCCGAGCTCACGAGAGCGGCGTACCAGAAGGTCATCACCGGGCGAGGCTACGGCGACATCACCACCCAGATCGCCCCGGCGTCGGACTTCGAGTACTTCTACGCGGAGGACCACCACCAGCAGTACCTCTACAAGGTGCCAAACGGGTACCGGTGCCACGCAAACACGGGCTTGGCACTGCCAACCGTCAGTTCGCCCTGATCCAGTCCGTCGCCTCGGTGGCGTTGTAGGTCGCGTTGCACGGGGCAGCGTCACGAGCGGACTTCGAGACAATGGCTCGGGCCGGCGTGAAGCCCTTGGACGCCCATGCCTTTGCGACCTTCGGTGCCATGTGCAGGAGCGGCGAGTCCATGTAGCGTCCGTCCGCAGCCCGCAGGGCAACGTCGAAACTCGTGCCCTCCTGGTGCAGTTGGTCGATGACAGTCGGCGCATTGCTCGGCGGCCAGGCGATAACCGCTTGCCCGGCCTTGACCTTCGCACCGTTCTTCACCTGCGGATCTCCGTGGAAGTACACCATCTGCCAACCCGTCACCGGCGACGTCACGGCGACCTGCTTACCGAGGGGAAACTGTTCGCTCGTCACCGTCACGGTGCCCGCGAAGGGCGCGAAACCCTTGAGCGAACCGGTTGATGCCCACGGGATGTCGGTCTGGATGTAGTGCTTCATCGACCTGTCGGTCTCTGGCTGGCCCGAGATGTTGCTGCCGCTGTAGTCATGCCCCGAGCAGGATCTGAACACACTCATCGCGGTGACGTGCGAAAGGTCGAACGGACTCGCAGTGATCCAGTTCCCTGTGGTGGCGACCTTGCCAGGCTTTGCCACGGCACTCCCGCTGCTCCCGCTCCCGGACACGGGGCATCCCTTGGTCTTTTCCTTCAGCGCCAGGTCAAAGGGATTCACGAGAAACCGCTCGAACTCGGCCGCGGTCAATGCCTTCTTCAGGCACGCCTCCTGCGCCGCCGTCAGGCTCACGCCATCGTCGGCAGAAACAGAGGGTGCGATTGCGAGGGAAAGACCGATCATCGTTGTGATAACGAGAAGTGCACGCACGTTACGCATCCTTGCGCCCCTCAATGTGCCACCGGCGATTGCCTCAGCACCTCGCTTCCCTCATTGTCACGCATCGAAGTCCTACGTGTCCATGTATGCGAAAACCCGTCGAATCGGCGGTGACGAGGAACCTACCTCGAGAGATAACCCAGGACATCCTGGCGGGTGATGACCCCTGTCGGCTTCCCGTCATCGACAACAACCGCCGCGTCGGACACCTCCAGGGCCGCCACGGCGACCTTGATGGCTTCGCCAGCCCCGATCATCGGCAGCGCAGGCGACATGTGGGCCGATACCGGGTCGGCCAGTTGCGCCTTCCCCGAGAACAGGGCGTCGAGCAGGTCCCGTTCGACGACGGCACCGACGACCTCGGCCGCCATCACCGGCGGCTCGGCGCGCACGACCGGCATCTGCGACACCCCGTACTCGCGCAGGATGTCGATCGCATCGCGGACCGTCTCGGTCGGGTGGGTGTGGACGAGCCGGGGCATGGCACCCGACTTGCCGAGGAGGACGTCGCCGACGGTGCGCTCGGTGTCGGCCTGGAGGAACCCGTATGAGCTCATCCACTCGTCGTTGAAGACCTTGGAGAGGTAGCCGCGCCCGCTGTCGGGGAGCAGGACGACGATGACGGCGTCCGGGCCCGCCGTGGCGGCGACGCGCAGGGCCGCCACCATGGCCATGCCGCAGGATCCGCCGACGAGCAGGCCCTCCTCGCGGGCGAGCCGGCGGGTCATGTCGAAGGAGTCCTTGTCGGACACGGCAATGATCTCGTCGCACACCGTCGGGTCGTAGGCGGTCGGCCAGAAGTCCTCTCCCACGCCCTCGACGAGGTAGGGGCGGCCGGTGCCTCCCGAGTAGACCGAGCCCTCCGGGTCGGCGCCGATGACGCGGACCACCCCGTTGCTCATCTCCTTGAGGTAGCGCCCGGTGCCCGAAATCGTCCCGCCTGTTCCGACGCCCGCCACGAAGTGCGTGACGCGACCATCAGTCTGCCGCCAGATCTCCGGGCCGGTGGTCTCGTAATGGGAACGCGGGTTGTTCTGGTTCGAGTACTGGTCCGGCTTCCAGGCGCCCGGAGCCTCGCGGGCGAGCCGATCGCTCACCGAGTAGTAGGAGCGCGGATCCTCCGGGTCCACCGCGGTCGGGCACACCACGACCTCGGCACCGTAGGCCTTCAGCACATTGCGCTTGTCCTCGCTCACCTTGTCAGGGCAGACAAAAATGCAGTGGTACCCGCGCTGCTGCGCGACGAGCGCAAGGCCGACACCAGTGTTGCCACTCGTCGGCTCAACGATGGTGCCGCCTGGCTTGAGCGATCCGTCGATCTCGGCCGCGTCGATCATGCGCGAGGCGATCCGGTCCTTCACCGAGCCCCCCGGATTGAAGTACTCGACCTTGGCAACGAGCAGCGGCCCGGGCTCCGGAACCACCCCCCGTGTCACCGCACGAATGCGGACGAGCGGGGTGTTGCCGATGAGGTCAGTGACCGAGTCATGTATTTCCACAGTCTGACCCTAGGACCTCGTAGGCTCCGAACATGGGGAAACCTGCCGTCTCGCTCGCCTCGGGGGTCGTTCGAATCCCCACGCTGGGCGACTTCATCAACTCGTTCGCCTTCACGGATGCGGACGGATCAGTCACCCTCGTCGACTGCGGCCTCAAGCGCGCGCCGGCCCGTATCGTCGCGGGGCTCGCCGACATCGGCAAGCACCCCAGGGACGTCACGCGCATCATCCTCACCCACGCGCACCCCGACCATGCCGGCGGAGCGAGGGCGATGCTCGACGCAACAGGCGTCGCAGGCGTCGATTCCCATGAGTTCGACGCCGAGTTCATGCGGAGGGGGTCTGCCCCGCCCCGCGACACGAGCACGACGAGCGGGCGAATCTTCGAGCGGCTGCCCACGAGCGGATTCGACCCGATCCCGGTCGCGTCCGAACTCAAGGACGGCGACCTCATCCCGGTCGCCGGTGGCATCCGGGTCGTCCACACCCCCGGCCACACCCCGGGCCATGTGTCCTTGCTGCACGAGTCGAGCGGGGTGCTCATCACCGGCGACTCCATCTTCAATATCGCCTCCCGCCGCACCTGGCCGCTCGCGGCCTTCTGCACCTCATTCGCGCAGAGCAAGGCGACCGCCGCCATCCTCGCGGATCTCGAGTACGGCATCGCCGCCTTCACTCACGGCCCAGAGATCCGGGACCACGCCCGGGAGCGGATCCGGCAATTCCTGCGCGCGAAGGGCCACCATGAATGACGGGGCGGACGGGTTCGCCCGCGAGCTGGGCCGGGTCGTCGACCGTCTTCGCGGCATGCCGGTCACCAGGCTCGCCGCCAGCGCGGCGCTGGCATTCGAGGCGTCGAAGCGGCTGCTCTCGATGGCCATCGCAGCGGGTGACCCGGTTTCTGGCGACCTGCCCCGGATCGGCGACCATGCCGCGGGCGATCAGCTAGCGGTCATCGGCCATGACTTCGCGTCACTGCAACCCAGTGCGGCCGCCTACGTCGAGGCGACTGAACTCCTCGTCGAGTTGCGCCGCAGCCTCCCCTGAACTGCACACCAGCAGGTCGAGCCGTGCGCGTTCACGCCCATCAACGGAAAACGCACCTCGAATCCCGATGAGCGAGCCCCTCGAGGCCGCATCATCGGGATTGGAGGTGCGTTTGACCGCCGAGTTGCAGCGGATCCGCACTAGTTGCGGCTGAAGATCGCGATCAGCCGCAGGAACTCGAGGTAGATCCACACGAGGGTGACGAGCAGGCCGAAAGCCATCCGCCACGATTCGCGCTCAGGCGCACCGAGCGCGATGCCCTGCTTGATGGCCTCGAAGTCGAGCATGAGGAAGAAAGCCGCGATCAGGACGCCGAACACGCAAATGAGCAGGCCCATCGTGCCCACGCCGTAGAAGCCCCATCCCCCGCCGACACCGAACATGGACGCGACGAAGGAGGCGAGGCCGAGGACAAGGTAGGAGACCGCGGCCACCATCAGAACGCTCTGGAACTTCTTCGTCACCTTCACGACGCCGGTGAGGTAGAGGGTGAGCATGACGGCGAAGGTGGTCATCGTCGCGACGACGGCCTGGAGCACGATGCCGTTGTAGTCAGATGACTGCGCGTACTGGTCGAACATGTTGCTGATCGCGCCGAGGAACACGCCCTCGAAGACGGCGTACAGGACCATGAGCGGCGGCGATACGCGCTTCTTGAGTGCGTTGACGAAACCGAGGACGGTCGCCACGATGAGCGCCGGCAGCATGATGATCGGGGCTGCATCGACGAGGTTCCAGCCGAGGATCGCGAAGACGACGACGATCGCGAACATCATCATCGTCTTGACGATGACGTCGTTGATCGTCAGCCGGACGCCACCGGCGGCCGTGATCGCCTGGAACGCGGCATCGGTGTCTGCGGGCGGGGCGCCCACAGCGGCGGTCGCGGCCGGGGCCGTCCCGCTCGCTGAGGCATAGGCCGAGCGGCCCTCATCAAAGGCGAAGCCGGCCTCGCCGGGCTTCTTCTCGTAACGGGAAAGGACGGGGTTATTTGACTGCATGGAAACACGTTAACCGACTCGCTGCGTTTCGACAATCGCCACGGGCACTTTGGTGCCCCCGATGGGATTTGAACCCATACTGTGCCGGGTTTAAGCCGGGTGTCTCTGCCAGTTGGACTACGGGGGCGCGGTGCCAACCCTAGGCGCTCGGACGTCAGTGGGCCGAGGTCGCGCACCCGCGAATGCGGTCGATCGTGCGCCGCCAAGCCGCCGCCGCGTTGGCCTCTTGGAAGACCTCGGGGCGGTCATCGTTGAAGAAGGCGTGGACCGAGCCGGGGTACTCGATGACGGTCGCAGTCCCGCCGTTCTCCGTGATGGCTGCGGCGTAGTCCACGATCGCCGGTCCTGCCCAGGACTCGTCCGACTCGGCCTTGTGGACAAGCGCTGACTTGCCGGCGTACCGCGACCAGTCGGGTGCATAACCGGGCCACGGCATAGCCGGGTAGAAGGCAACGGAGCAGCAGACGTCAGGGCTCACCGTCGGGGCAAGGAGCGCGAGGCCCCCGCCCATGCAGAAACCGACGACCGCAATCCCGTCGCCCTCGACCTCGGCCAGCTCCGCGAGGGTTCGGGCAGCATGCGCGAGGTCATCGGCGACACGGCCGATGTCCAGACCGAGCATCAGCTTTTGCGCCTCGTCAGGTTCCGTCGTCTCGATCCCCCGGTAATGGTCGACGGCCAAGGCGACGAATCCCTCGTCAGCGAAACGCTGGACGACGTCGCGAATATGTGGGACGAGGCCCCACCACTCCTGAACGACGATGACCCCTGGCCCACCGCCAGTGGCCGGGCGCGCGATGACGGCGGAGACCAGCTCGCCGCGGATGTCGATCGTGATGTGCTCCATTGCCCAATTGTGACGCACGCGAGACGGAACATCCGCGATCTCGGGCCTCGAAGCCGGCATGTCACCGGGCTAGGGCAGCCGTCGAACCGCGTACGAAGAGCCTGGTTGGCAGCTGGCAGGGCGCTATGGACGCCGCAACCGCTCCGGCGCTGATCTGTGCGAGCAGGGTCTCCGCCGCGATGCGTCCTAGATCGACGACTGGCTGGGCCACGGTCGTCAGGTCGAGGAGCTCCGACATGTCGTGGCCATCGACACCGACGAGGGAAATGTCCGAGCCGGCCACGAGCCCGTGGCTGCGAAGAGCGCGCATGGCCCCGAATGCCATCTCATCGGACATCGCGAAGACGGCGGTGGGCCGGTTGCGCTGGGTGAGGAGTGCGGTCATTGCCTGCTCGCCGCCGGCGACCGTGAAGTGCCCGTAGGACTCGAGCACCGGATCGACCTCGAGTCCGGCCTCCGACATCACGTCGAGAAAACCTCGCTGACGGTCATGCTCGGCGGTGAACGGAGCGGTCATGGCAGAGCCGCCGATGATGCCGATGCGCCGGTGGCCGAGATTGACGAGGTGCTGCGTTGCGATGCGGGCGGCGAGCACATCGTCGATCGTCACGCTCGGCACCCCCTCCATCGACACCCCGATGAGGCTCGTCGGCATGCCGAGGTCGACCACATCGCGCAACTCAGGGTCGCTCGACGGCACCGCGATGACGAGCACTCCGTCGACTCGGCGCCTGAGCCTCGGTGCCGGCGGCTGCCTGCCCTGGGCATCGGGATTCGAGACGCTCATGAGGAGCAGGTCCATTCCCGCGCTCTGGAGCACCGACTCGATCCCGGAGATCACGGTCGAGAAGAACCACCGGGCAATATGGGGGGTGATGACCGCGACGCTGCCGGTCCGGCCGCTTGCCAGCCGCGATGCGCTCGGCGAAATGACGTAGTCGAGTTCTCTGGCGATGCGCTGCACGCGCAGGCGGGTCTGCTCGTCGACATTCGGCAGTCCGCGCAGCGCCCGCGAAACGGTCGCTGTCGAGACGCCGGCCGCTTGCGCGACGTCGCGGATCGTGATGCCCATCCTCGGGAGTGTAGACAGGCACCGCGGCCTTCCACAACCGGTTACATCACGAACCGCAGGTGATCTCAGGAGTTCAGCGCGGCCAGTCTGTAAACGATGCCATCGAGGATATCGGTCTCGCTCACGATGACCTCCTGCGTCCCGAAGGCCCGCATGAGCGCACGGAGCACCATCGCTCCGCCGGCGATGACATCGACCCGCCCCTCATGCATGAATGGCAGGGCCGCGCGCTGCGCCCGCGTCATGGCGAGGAGCTGTGCGGTGACGCGCTCCACCTGGTCGCGCGTCACGACCGCGCCATGAAGGACTGCCGGGTCATATTCCAACAGGTCGAGCGCCATCGCGGCGACCGTGGTGACCGACCCCGCCACCCCGACGAGGGTGCGCGCATCACCCACCGGAACGGCGCTCGCGACCGTGGCGAGGGCAGCCTCGAGGTCTGCTTCGACCAGATCGACTTCAACTACGCTCGGCGGATCTGAGCGAAGGTGCCGCTCGGTCATCCGGACGCAGCCGACGTTCACGCTGATGCTGTGGCTCGGGAGTTCACCACCGAGGACGAACTCCGTCGAGCCGCCGCCGATGTCGACGACGAGGACCGGTTCGACCAGAACGCCCCGCGGCAGGCCCCGCACCGCACCGACGAACGACAGCTCCGCCTCCTCGGCGCCAGGGATGACATCGGGTTCGACGCCGAGCCTCGACCTGACCCCGGCCATGAAATCAGCGCGATTCCCGGCATCGCGGGTCGCCGAGGTGGCGACGAATCGCAGTGGCGGATTGCCGTGGGCTGCCAGCAGTGCGGCGTACTCGTCGCACGCCGCGAAGGTCCGTGCGAGCGCCCCCTGCGAGAACTCGCCGGTGCGGTCGATTCCCTCGCCGAGCCGCACGACCCGCATCGTCCGCACGAGGTCGCTCAGCATGCCCGTTGCCTGATCGACATCGGCGATGAGCAGCCTGATCGAGTTGGTGCCGCAGTCGATCGCCGCCACGCGGGTCACGACGCGTTGTCCTCGGGCGAAAGGGAACACGGATTCGAGGCCCACCACGTGCCAAGCGCCGCGACCACCTCGTCACCGAGGGGATTCACCCCCGGGCCGCTCGCAAGGGCATGGGCCGCGAGGACATGCAGGCACTTGACCCGGTTCGGCATTCCGCCGGCGCTGATGCCCTCGATCTCAGCGACGTCGCCGAGGGCACGCCGATCGGCGAGGTAGGCCTCATGCGCGGCCCCGTACGCGGCTGCGAGGTCCGGGTCGGTGCCGAGTCTGGCCTCCATGTCGCGCATGAGCCCACTTGCCTCAAGGGTGCCGATGGCCCCGTTCACCCTCGGGCAGGTGAGGTAGAAGGTCGTCGGGAACGGGGTTCCGTCGGGGAGGCGCGGAAGGGTCCGGACGACATCGGGGGCGCCGCACGGACAGCGGTGGGCAACGGCCACCATCCCGCGCGGGGCGCGACCGAGTTGCCTCTCCACGCATGCGACGTCGGTCGGCGCTAGGGCCTCGTGCGTCACTGACCTTCCTCGGTGCTCGTCGAATCCTTGTCGCCGGCAGAACCGCCCTTCTTATCCGTCCCGGACTCATCCACTCCGTCCGCCTCCGCTGTCGCGCTCCACAGCCGCTCGTACCAAAGCTGCGGGACCAGCTCCTCGACGGCGGCGACAGAGAGTTCCTCGGGGAGGTCCTCGGTTCCGATGGTCGTGTAGCCGATCTCGCCCGGTCGAACGAAGTGCAGCCGGCGCCGGGCCTGCGCAGCGATGAACGCCGGATCGGCCCAGCGCAGTTTCTCGACACGCAGTTCCTCGACGAGCAGCTGCCCGGATGCGACCTCGGCTTCGAGCCCGGCGATCTCGTCACGCTGGTCGAACCATGCGCGAACCGGCACCGCGAGGGTGGCGACCAGGATCGCGGCGACGATCGTGAGGATCGCGGCTCGACCGGTGTGGGAGCCCCCGCGTCTCGGCACGATCAGCAACGGCGTCTCACCCACGCTGCTGATCGTGCCATGAACGGTCAGGAGGACGAGCGACCGAAACGCGGGAACGCCGATGCGCCTGCGTAGCGGGCAGCATCGTCGAGCTCCTCCTCGATGCGCAGAAGCTGGTTGTACTTCGCCACGCGCTCGGAGCGTGCCGGGGCACCCGTCTTGATCTGGCCGCAGTTCGTGGCGACCGCGAGGTCGGCGATCGTGGTGTCCTCGGTCTCGCCGGAGCGGTGCGACATCATCGACGAGAACCCGTTTCGGGTGGCGAGGCTCACGGCATCGAGGGTCTCGGTCAGCGAGCCGATCTGGTTGACCTTCACGAGGAGAGCGTTCGCGGCGCTCTCGTCGATACCCCGCTGAAGGCGGGTGGGGTTCGTGACGAATAGATCATCGCCGACGATCTGGACGCGGTCGCCCAGCGTGCTCGTCAGGTGGATCCAGCCGGCCCAGTCGTCCTCCGACATCGGGTCTTCGATGGAGACGAGGGGAAAGTCTGCGAGCAGCGACTCGTAGTAGGCGGTCATCCACTCCGACGAGCGCGCTGCGCCCTCGAAGGAGTAGGAGCCGTCGGAGTAGAACTCGGTCGAGGCGACGTCGAGCGCAAGGGCGATGTCGGATCCCAGGCGCAGGCCGGTCGCCCCGATTGCGGTCGCGATGAGCTCGAGGGCAGCGCGGTTGCTCGCCAGCGCCGGAGCGAAGCCGCCCTCATCGCCGAGTCCGGTCGACAGGCCCTGCTTCTTCAGCACGGCCTTGAGGGAGTGGTATACCTCGGTGCCCTGCTGCAGTGCCTCGCTGAAGGTCGTCGCCCCGATCGGCGCGATCATGAACTCCTGGATGTCGACACCGGTGTCGGCATGGGCGCCGCCGTTGAGGATGTTCATCATCGGGACGGGCAGCAGGTGCGCGTTCGGGCCGCCGAGGTAGCGGAAAAGCGGAAGCTCGGACGACAGCGCGGCTGCCTTCGCCACCGCGAGCGAGACCCCGAGGATCGCATTCGCGCCGAGGCTCGCCTTATTCGGTGTGCCGTCGAGGTCGATCATCACCTGGTCGATGAGCCGCTGGTCGGTCGCGTCCATGCCGATGATCTCCGGGGCGATGTCGTCCTCGACCGCCGCGCATGCCTGGAGAACGCCCTTGCCGCCGTAGCGGGCTTCGCCATCGCGGCGCTCGGATGCCTCGAACGCGCCGGTCGATGCCCCGGACGGAACTGCCGCCCGCGCGACGGTGTCGTCGTCGAGCAGGATCTCGACCTCGACCGTGGGATTGCCACGTGAGTCGAGGATTTCGCGGGCGATGATCGATTCGATGAGGGCCATGGCGCAAGCCTACGGGTGCTCACGGCGCGGGATGCAACCGCTTAATCGACCGCGCGAACGAGCGAGCTGGGTGCTTCGAGATGGGGTACTGGAAGGCGGAGGGCGTCTGGTGGGCTGGTGGAGCGCTGCTGCCCCCCGACAAGGAGCGCTCCACCAGCCACTGATGGCCGATGGCTTCGACCCCGTGTCCGCAAGCTGCACCGAGGCGGCAAGCGACAAGCGCACTCTCCCAGCCCGGTCTGACATTCCTTCAGCTTCATCTGGCCCCGAATCCGGGTGCAATCAATGAATCGCGCTCCAAGAACCCCCGATTCGTTCATCCGGCCCGCGAGGGCCCACCGATAGGCGCGGCTCAGGGTGCTGGGCCGCCGAAACAGGGTGGTGTCACGTTGCGTGCGAACCCCACGGGATCTCGTTCGTCGACGCGTGCGGTTCCATTGATTCTCGTGACGGATTCGCCCACATTCCTTACGATAAGCTCCTGTCGTTCCCCTCACCGCGGTCATCATCGGCCTCGTGATGTCCGGCCGAAAAGTTGCGCCGCCCCGCCGACGCCCCAAGCCGTACCGCCTCGGTTCGCTCGCATCCCCACTGCTCGTCATTGCCCACCAATGGAGGAACCTGAATGGACGACTCAACCGCCTATGCAGCAGCACTCACATCGGCCTTGCAGGGCATGGCCGAAGGAGGCATCCCGATTGGGGCGTCTCTCGTTGTCGATGGCGGACTCCTCGCCACTGGGCGCAACCAGCGAGTTCAGCAGGGCAGCTCGATCCATCACGGCGAGACGAACTGCATCGAGAACGCCGGCCGGCTAGCAGCCAGCGTGTACGCCCGATCAACGATCTACACGACGCTCTCGCCTTGCTTCATGTGCGCGGGCACGATCCTGCTCTACAAGATTCCCCGGGTAGTGATCGGCGATAACACCCATTTCCAGGTGAGCGAGGACCTACTCCGCAGTCACGGCGTCGAGGTTGTCGTCCTCGACGACGCGGAGACGAAGGCAATGTTCGAGGGCTGGATGACCGCGAATCCCAGCCTGTGGAATGAGGACATCGGCGAGGAGGACTAGCCGCGCCTCGACGGGGCGACGCAAGCGGGTGGGGGCGGCACGACACGCATGCCGGCGGGTTCTCTCTACTGCCAGGCGCCGAGGATCCCGCCCATCACGACGAGCGCAGCGATATCGCCACCGACCTCGATCGCCCAGACGACGA
>WLOY01000043.1 GCA_009699015.1 Actinomycetota bacterium
GTGGCCCACGCGATCCCGCATTCCGCGGCGACCTCGCTCACCGCCCGGTTCGCCCCCGCGACCGCGGCACCGACCCGCTCCCGCAGCCTGGTCGTCACCCGCGAGCGGGCCGGCAGCTGCGCGCTGGCCGGCAGCTGCGCGCTGGCCTGCGTGAACGACCTGCGCGGACACAGTGCCTCCAAGCACACGAAGCGGCGCTTGCGGACCCGCAAACGCAACGCCACCGCCCCATGCGGAACGTCCCTCACGCAGCTCAGCGGACGGTCCTTGACCCGAGAGGACACCACCCCGCACGCCGGGCAGCCCCCCTCCGAATCGACGACCTCCGCGAGCACCTCCCGACCCCCGTCAACGCCGAGCGCGACATCGAGGACCCGGTAACCGGGCAGGGCAAACAACAACGACGTACGATCTTCCATAGCTCGTGGCCTCCACGCTCGTGAGTGTCAGAACCACCAGCATGCCGAGGCCACGAGCCAAAACTCACGACGCCACCCCGCTTAAGTGTGAAGAACCGGGTTGCCAGGGGCGTGCGCAGCTCGTGGGACAGGTCCGACATGAGCTGGTTGCGGTTCGCGGACGCCCGCTCCAGTCGCTCGGACATGTCCTCGAGGGAGTCGAACAGCTGTGACATCTCGGACGTGAACCGGGTCTCGTCGACGAACTTCAGTGCGCCGATCTCGACCCCCTCGGCCGCCTCGGCGAGCCGTTCCAGCGGCTGGGCGACGCGTCGGGCGAGCAGCCAGGACGCGACGACGGCGGCACTGACGGACACGACCACGGCTAGGAGCACGCCGATGGCCAATGAAGACGACAGTGCCTGCATTGCGTGGCTCTGGACGGCGCGATCAGTTTCCCCGGCCTCGTAAAGGTGCTGCGAGAACAGCCGCGGGGTGAGCAGTCCGGCTGTCACGATGAGGGTGGCGATGCCGAGTCCGATGACCAGCACCTGCACCGTCATGAGCCGTCGAGCCAGACTCGTCCTCTGCCTCATCCCGGGCCCATCGTGTAGCCGACTCCCCGCACGGTGCGCACGAATCGCGGCTCGCTGGGGTTGTCGTCGAGTTTCTTGCGGAGATTGCCGACGTGGACGTCGACGACGTGGTCGTCGCCGAACCAGTCGCGCCCCCACACAGCTTCGATGAGCTTTCGGCGGGTGAACGCCGCACGCGGACGGGACGCAAGGGTGGACAGCAGCTCGAACTCCGTGGGTGTCAGATCCACCGCCCGTCCGTCGGCGTGCACCTCGCGGCTCTCGTGATCGATGCGCAGGCCGCCGATCGCCACGACCCGGGTGCCCTCGCGCATGGTGTTGAGCCGTGGGCGCCGGAGCATCGCCTTGATGCGGGCGATCAGCTCCCGCGGGCCGAACGGCTTGACGAGGTAGTCGTCTGCTCCCATCGCGAGGGCGAGCACCTTGTCCACCTCGTCCTCGCGCGCTGTCAGCATGACGATGTAGCAGTCCGATGACTGGCGAAGGCTGCGACAGACCTCCATCCCGTCGAGCCCGGGAAGCATGATGTCCAGGATCACGACATCGGGCCGAAAGGTGGCAGCCACATCGACGGCCGTCAATCCGTCATGGGCCAGCGTCACCTCGTAGCCCTCGTGCTCGAGGTAGCTCGCCACGATCCTGGCGAGCGCCGCCTCGTCGTCCACGACCAGGACCCGAACGGCTTCCACGCCTGCACCCCTCGCCGATTGACCCGTCATCAGTCTGTTCATTCTCCCAGCGGCGGAGCAGGCGGCCGCTCACGGACAGTGACGATCTCCTCAAGATGCGGTGGCCCGGGAGCGAGCGCGCCCCACTCGTGAGGCGGGTGCGCAAGCGACGCGATCAGCGCCGATGAAGCTCTAGTGGCCGCCTAGGCCGGTGATCCTGAGAGTGAAGGACGCGCCGCCGTCGACTGACTCCAGGACGGTGTCGGCCACGAGGGCGGCGATCGTTGCTCCCGTTGCGGCGAGTGCCGAGGGCTGCGATGGCAGGGAGCCCAAGGGTTTCCAGGTGATGCCGTCGTCCGTTGACTCGTGGATCCGGCCGTCCACGTCAGCCCCGTACAGGGTGCCGCCGGTCCAGGCGAGGAGGGCGAGCAGGGGCGCGCCGCCCACTGCATTGAAGCTGGCGCCCGAGTCGATGCTGCGGACGGGACCGCTCTCGCTCGTGCCGACGATGACGGCCGGGTCTGCGGGGCTGACGGCGAGGTCGTAGAGGCCGGGCACTCCGAGGTCGATCCAGGCGGTGCCGCCATCGTCTGACCGAAGGAGTCGTCCGTCGTGGGCGTTGAGGCCGACGACGACAGCGCCCGATGCGGCGAGGCGGTGGAAGTCGACCTCGCCGCCGAGCGACACCTCTGCCCAGGTCCGGCCCCGGTCGGTGGACTGGAGGAGGCCGAGGTCAGCGGGCGCGTCCATCCCATCGCCCGGGTGCCCGGACGCCAGCCAGCGGTCGCCGGCGATGGTCAGGCCCATGACGTCGAACGCGTCGTCGGAGAGTTGGGCAGGCCTCGCGCCGGGCACCTGTCCCCACAGGCCCTCGTGGGTGCCGATCAAGAGCCGGCGCCCGTCGTAGGCGAGGTTGTGGATGTGCCCGGCCAGCTCAGCTCCGCTGATGGGCTGCGCCGCACCCACCGATGGCACCGAAATCCCGGACGACGCTGCCGGCCCCTGCACGGTGCTTGCGCTGGTGCCGGCGGTCGTGCCGCAGGCGGTCAGCGTGACGGCGAAGACGGTAATGCCCAGCATTCTCGATACCCGAATGGATGGGTTCACGCCGCAACCATGGCGAAGCCGGCCCCGTGGATCATGCGGCGTAGTCCAGACGGGTCATCATTCCGGCGTCTGCGTGGTACGCGTTGTGGCAGTGCACCATCCACGACCCCGGGTTCGTCGCCGCAAGATCGACGCTGACGCGGCCCATGGGCGGCAGCAGCACGGTGTCCTTCCTCGGTCCCGAACCACCGGCGGGCCCGAGCTGGAAGGTGTGGCCGTGGACGTGCAGGGGGTGGGACATCATCGACATGTTCCGGATGTGCAGCCGGCCGGCGTCGCCCTCGCGGATGGTCAAGGGGACAGTGTCGTCGTAGGTGTGCCCGTTGATGGTCCACGCATACGGAGCCATGGAGCCGGACAGAAGCACGTCCTGCACCGAGTCCGGTTCGCGCTGTGGCAGACGGGCCGAGTCCGCGGCGCGCAGCGCGCCCACTGTCAGCGGGGACGCGTCGAGCTCGCGGGGGCGAATAGCCTCCCCGGGTGCCGAGCCAGACCCCGTGCGCACGAGCGCCCTGCCCATCCCTCGCTTCCCGACCGGCGCCGCGATGAGGGCGAACACCCCGTCCGAAAGGGTGACCACCGCGTCATACCGCTCACCCATGCCGATGCGCAGTGCGGACGAGGTCACGGGCTGCACCGGGAAGCCGTCGGTGTGCGTGACGGTCAGGTCATGGCTGTCGAGGGCCACGTCGAAAACGGTGTCAGCAGAGGCATTGATGATCCGCAGGAGCACCCGGTCCCCGGGGCGCGCGGCAAGGGTCTTCGGATCGGACGGTGCGCGCCCATTGATCAGGTACATCGGGTACTCCACGTCCCCGGCATCCATCCCGCCCATCCGGCCCATCCCGCCCATCCCGCCCATGCCGGAGCCTGACTCGCCGTCCGCGATCAACCGGTCCATGATCTCCATCGGGCTCGGGCCGATGCCGTCGGTCCAGTCGTCGAGCATGAGGATCCACTCGGCGTCGTAGTTGCCGGGATCGGCGGGGTCGTCGATGATGAACGGGGCATACAGCCCGTGATCGAGTTGCATCCCGTGGTGGGGATGGAACCAGTGCGTCCCGGGTTCGGGGACGACGAAATCGAACGTGAAGGTGCCGCCCGGCGGGGCCTCGGGGGTGGTGACGCCCGGGACGCCGTCCATGTCGTTGCGGATCGCCAGGCCGTGCCAGTGCACGCTCGTGGCCTCGGGCAGGTCGTTTCGGAAATCGACGACCACTCGATCGCCGGCAGTGGCGCGGAAGGGGGCGCCGGGGACGGAGTCTCCGAATCCCCACGTCTGCACGTCAGTGCCGGCGAGGTCCAAGGTGATCGGCTGCGCTCGCAGGGTCAGGCGTCGCACGATGCCTGTCGACGACCGGGGAGCGACGGATGACACGCGGGTCGATCCGACGGGTGCGCGCGAGTCGGCCACGCCGCACCCGACCACTCCGAGTGCGGCCCCGGCGCCCACGACGGACGCGACGAATTCCCTTCTCGTCAGGTCCATCTCGATGCCCTCCCGCCGTCCCGGTTCGATGTCTCGAGCATGCGCCCTGCTCGGTCATGAAGGGCGCGAGAAAGCATGAAGGTTCCATGAAGAAGCGGGCCGGCGGTCACGAGCAAGCGAGCAGTGGACTGGTCAGGTAGCCGGCGCTTCGCCGATCCCGGTGATGCGGCCATCCCGTCGGGGAACGAGGGTGACCCGGCCGGCGGCGAGATCCTTCCTGAAGGCATCAAGGACGGCCTCGAGATACGGCTCGCGCATAACCGAATCGGCGGCGGAGAACACCGATTGGTAGCCGTCTCCACCTGAGATGAGGTAGTCGATCGTTGTCACGGTGTACTGCTGCGCATCGGCGGGGATCGGCGAACCGTCAGATCGACTGACCGACAGGATCCGCGAGCCGACAGGCTTGTTCGGGTCGAACGTGAATCGCAGGCCGGACACCTGCGGGAATGGGCCGTCCGTCGGCCACTTGGATACGACACTCTCGAGCTCACTCCACAGTTGCCTTCCGGTCATCGTGGTCGTGGCAACGTTGTTGCCGAAGGGGAAGACGCTCAGGACGTCTCCGATAACGACGTCGAACGGCCCCGGCTGGCCCGGCTGCGGTCGTCGCAGGGTCTGGTCCTGCGGGATGTAGGTGCTCGCCGGGAGGGTGTCTCGGATGCCCCCGGAACTCCGGAACAGTGCGGGACCGGCAGGGTCGCTGAAGCCCTGATGGCGAATGACATCGCATTCGTATCCCGCAGGCGGCGCCAGCCCAACGCAAGCGCCGGTCCGGGCGGAGGCGGACTACCTCAGTTTGGCGATGGCCGCTTCGATGCGCCGGGCTCGCGTCCCGGGTTTCTTCGCCTCCTCGATCGAGCGCACATGCTCCTTGCGGTGGGTGTATGAGAGGGCATCGAATGCCTCGGTCAGCCCTGCCTGTCCGAGGACAGCCGCGAAGTCGGCCGGCACCTGGACGGTGCGGTCCTGGGTATCCGCGGTACACCGAGACGCTCGTCCGGAACACCCGGCCCTCATAGGTGATGGCCAGTGGTACGCGACCCCTGCCCTCGGCGCCCCGGATCCGATCGACCTTCACGCGCATGGCGGCAGCCTAGGCGGACGCGCGGCGTCGTCCTGGGTCAAAGTGCGCAGAGCCAAGGTGAGAATGCGGCGGGGCGGATTTGTAGATGAAATAGTTTACCGGTATTAATATTCATATAAAATCAAGCCGACGAACGGAGTCCTTGTGATCACGTCGCACGAACGCCATGAGTACGACACCCTGCCCGACCCCGGCATCGGCTACCCCGCCAACCACTTCGCCTTCCAGCACATCCTCAACGTGCTGGCGGAGGAGGGCGCAAATTCGGTTCTCGAGGTGGGCATCGGCTCGGGCAATGCGATCCCGCTGCTCGCCGGCGCAGGCCTTGACGTCGCCGGCCTGGAGATCGACGACGACATGGTGAAGGCGAGCCGCGAGCGAATGTCCGATCTCGGCCTCGACCCGGAGGCAGTCGTCTGGGGCGACGTCTCCGACGCCGCGTCCTACGTGACCCTTCGGCCCCGGGCACCCTTCGATGCGCTCATCGCTCTGGGGGTCCTCCCTCATGTGCATCAGGAGCGGGCGTCGCTGCGCAACATGCGTGCCCTCGTACGTCCAGGGGGTGTGGTCTTCGTCGAATGCCGCAACTCCCTGTTCTCGCTCGTGACCTTCAATCGCTTCACCTACGAGTTCCTCATGGATGAGGTATTCGCCGACACGGCCGGGTCGGTGCGGGAGGGACTCGATGCCTTCCTCCGGGAGCGGCTCGCCCACGACATGCCGCCGGCGGGGGAGGGTCATCGGCCGCGCTTCCACAACCCGCTTTCAGTGGCGCCGCTGTTCGCCGACGCGGGATTCGTCGACATCGCCATCCACCCGTTCCACTACCACCCGGCTCCGCCGAGCCTGGAGAAGCAGGATCCGGATGCCTTCCGGCAGGGATCCCTGGCGATGGAGAACGAGCCATCGGATTGGCGCGGCCTGCTCCTGTGCTCCGCGTTCCTCGTCCAGGCCCGCCGCCCCCACCAGTTCAACGACCTCTGAGGAGAACCCGTCACCATGGGAAACGTCATCGATCACTACGACGGCAGCGCGCCGACCTACCACCTCCAGTACGACCCCGACCACCTCTGGCAGCAGGACGAGTACCCGCCGAACTTCTTCCGTTTGCAGATGGTCACCCGAATCCTCAGCGAGGTCGGGGCGACGAGTGTGTATGACCTCGGCGCCGGAGAGGCGAGCCCGATGGTGAGCATCCATCGCGACCTCGGCATCCGGGTCGAGGGCAGTGACATCTCGCCGGAGATGGTGCGGCTCGGCAGGGAGCACCTCGAGCGACATGGCCTTCGCGGGGAGGCCCTGTCGCTCGTCGATAGCCGGGACGCGGAAGCCGTCAGCGCCGAGCGGGCTAGGAGGGGCGAGTTCGACGCCGTCCAGGCCCTCGGCGTCATCCCGCACGTGACCGACGATGCGGCATTCGTCCGGGCGATGTCATCGTTCCTCAAGCCGCGCGGCACGCTGCTCCTGCAGTTCCGCAACTCGATGTTCTCGATGTTCACCTTCAATCGAATGACGAAGGAGTTCATCCTCGACGAGCTCATGGCGCCGATCCCGCAGGAGTTCAAGGACGCGGTTGCCGCCGATCTCGACAGGCGGCTGGCAGCCGACCTGCCGCCCGTCCGGCGTCGCGACGACGGCCACGGGTACGACGAGATCCTCGCCCGATTCCACAACCCGTTCGAGCTGGCCGAGGTCGTCCGCGCGCAGGGCTTCGAGGACATCCGATTCCACTGGTACAACTACCACCCCACCTACCCAATGCTCTCGGGGCAGTTCGACAGGGCCGACTACTGGAAGGCGCAGGCGGCCCTGGAGCACGAGGGCACCTGGCGCGGGATGTTCCTGTGCTCGGCCGGGGTCATCCAAGCGACCAAGACCGCGTGACGGCGATGGCAACGCGGGTGTCGTCAGGTCACTCCCCAGTGAACTCGTCGGGAACCCCCAGAACAACGTATGGGGAGGACCGCTTGGCCCTCCCCATACGCATGGTTCCGATCAGGTGACTACTTCGCGAGAAGCGCCGCAACGTCGACATCCGGGGGCAGGATGACGGCATCGATGGCGTGGATGACACCGTTGGAGGTCACGACATCTGCCTGGACGACCTTCGCGCCGTTGACGGTGACGCCATCAGCGGTCGACAGGGTCACGTTCTGGCCTTCGACGGTCGCGACGTCGCCATCGGTGACGTCAGCAGCCATGACCTTGCCGGCAACCACGTGGTAGGTGAGGATCTTTGCGAGTGCATCCTTGTTCTCCGGAAGCAGCAGTGCGTCGAGGACGCCGGCGGGAAGTGCCGCAAATGCTGCGTCAGTCGGTGCGAACACCGTGAACGGGCCGGCACCCTTGAGGGTCTCGACGAGGCCGCCCGCGGTGACGGCGGCAGTGAGCGTGGCGAAGCCATCAGTGGTGCTTGCGATGTCGATGATGTCGCCTGCGGCCATGGGCTCCGCGGAGGCGGCCATGGAATCGCCTGCCGCAGCGGATGTGGATGCTGCGGGTGCTGCTGCCGTGTCGTCTGACGAACTGCTGCATGCTGCGAGGCTGAGCGCCCCGGCCAGCGCGACCGCGGCGATGGAGATGGTTTTCACTGTGATGCTCCCTGTGGTTGATGAATATTCTTTTTCAACGTAACCCGGTTGAGGAGAAGCCGCATCTTGAGCGCATCGCGGGCCTTCGCGGCCAGTTCGTGCAGCAATGCCCACATAATTGGTCATGGCCAGTGCCGGCCGTGACCAGGAAACCGAGGGAGTGCCATGAGTCTGTACGAGGTCGTCGATCCCAGCACGGGCGAGCACGTGAAGAGCTACCCAACGGCATCGGACGCGGATACTCGATCAGCGGTCGACTCGGTGGCGTCCGCCCATGCGGCCTGGTCGTCGCGCTCGATCGCCGATCGCGCGGTCATCGTGCGACGGATCGGCGAGCTTCATGAGGAGCGGGCCGCTGAACTGGGTGCGATCATCGTGCGGGAGATGGGCAAGCCCCTCGCCGACGCCACCGGCGAGGTCGAGTTCTCCGGGTCGATCTACGCCTACTACGCCGACAACGCCGAGGCCCTGCTCGCCGACAAGCCGGTCGAGCTCGCTGACGGGCCGGGATCGGCATTCATCCGGCCATCGTCGGTCGGCGCGCTGCTCGGGATCATGCCCTGGAATTTCCCCGCCTATCAGGTTGCGCGGTTCGCGGCTCCGAACCTCGTCGCCGGCAACACCGTTCTGCTCAAGCATGCCCCGCAGTGCCCCGAGTCCGCCGCGGTGATCGCGGCGATCTTCGCGGAGGCCGGCGTGCCCGAGGGCGTCTACGTCAACGTCTATGCCACCAACGAGCAGATTGCCACCATCATCGCCGACCCGGCGATCCGCGGGGTCTCGCTCACCGGCTCCGAGCGGGCCGGTGCCGCGGTCGCCGAGATCGCCGGCCGCAACCTGAAGAAGTGCGTCCTCGAGCTAGGTGGTTCGGACCCGTTCATCGTGCTGAGCTCGGATGACCTCGACGCCACGGTTGACGCGGCGATCACGGGACGAACGGACAACACCGGCCAGGCGTGCAATGCGGCCAAGCGGATGGTTGTCATCGACGGGCTCTATGACGAGTTTGTCGAGCGATTCGAGGCACGGATGCTCGCGCTCGACCTCGGCACTCCGCTCAGCTCGGAGCGCGCGGCGGAGAACCTCGCGGACCAGGTCTCGCGTGCAGTGGCCGGCGGCGCCACGCTGGCAATCGCGGGCGAGCGCAACGGGGCCTTCTTCCCACCGGCCGTGCTCAGTGACGTCGCTCCTGACAATCCCGTGTACTACGAGGAGCTGTTCGGACCAGTTGCCCAGGTGTATCGCGCCAAGGACGAGGCCGATGCGATCCGTATCGCCAATGACACCCCGTACGGCCTCGGCTCCTATGTCTTCACGACCGATGGGGAGCAGGCGCTTCGGGTCGCGAATGCCCTCGACACGGGCATGGTCTTCATCAATGGGGTTGGTCTCGACGCGCCCGAGCTTCCGTTCGGCGGGACGAAGCGATCCGGCTTCGGTCGCGAGCTCGGCACCCTTGGCATCGAGGAATTCCTCAACCGGAAGCTCATCCGCATCAACGGGTGAGCCTACGAAGGGCCACTGCTGACGAAGAGCGGGCGGAGCCTGGGCACGATGAGGAGATCCATCCGTCGCGGCGCGCATCGTTCGCCAGATGTATCGGCAGGGCCGATTCAATCGGGCCGATGAGCCGGCGCCGATCCTCTACGGGATTCGCGAGCACGGGTGGTACGACCAGTCGCTCGTGCCGCAGGCGGGAGACGAGGGGTTCGATCGAATGGCGATGTCGCCGACGCTCGGTGCAACCTATGAGCAGGCATGGACGATGCCGACGTCGTCCTACGTCAGCCAGAGCTCGCATCCCATCTGGTTCGCCGCTCGGGTGGCGGCGGGCCTGCTGCCCGGCTACTCGGACTTCGACCTCATTCGTCGGCTCGACGGGTCGGGTCGTCCATCTCTTTTCGCGACGAGCCTGGACTCGGCCTGACGATGCGCCTGAGTGTCGGCCGGCCGATCAGAAACCAGACGGCGGTGGCTGCCACTCCGATCGGCAGGGCAACGCCCAGCAGCCAGAACGACAGGGGGCTTGTCATCCCGGTGATCTCGACCTGGAAGTTCTGGCCGAAGTAGCCGGTCAGGAACGAGATCGGGAGGAAGACCATGGAGACGATGGTGAGCTGATTGATGCGGGCGGACTGCTGCCCGCTGATCCCCGTCTGATAGTCGACGACGGAGTCGCGGACCCGGCCGTCGAGCGCATCGACCATCCGCAGCGTGTCGTTCACGTGGCGGGAGTACATCACCAGGTGGGCGGCCCCGGCGGCGTCCATCCCGGGCAGCCCCGAGGAGTCGATGGCGATCTCGGACGTTGCTCCGTAGTACCCCACCAGTCGCGTGAGCAGTTCACCGACCTCTGAGCGCAGGACCCGAATCTGTCGGAGCAGCGCAGGTGTCTGCTGCTCGAGCAGGGCATCCTCGAGGCCGGCCACTCGGTGACCGAGTGCGATCACGCGGGTGTCGAGTCCGGCGTTCATGAACTGCAGGATGACGCCGAGTGCTGAGGCTGGGTGGGCGAACAGGTTCGTTGGGCGCTCGGCGACCCGCCGCCGGACCTCCTTGATCGCGGTATCGCCGCCCCAGCGCACGGTGATGAAGGAGGACGGTGTCCAGGAGAAGTGAACCTCCTCCAGCCCGGATGCACCATCGGCGACCACCCACGTGACGCCGGTCATCCCGCTGGTATTCGGCGTAATCTGACCAGCACGGTCGGGCTTCAACGCCTCGTCGACAAACTCGGCTGGCACGCCGAGGTGCGTGAGTGCCGAGCGGGCCTCATCGTTGCCCTTCGCGCGGTTGACGTCGATATCGATCCAGGTGAATGGCGATCCGCTGGTCACCGGGTTCAACGCGTCGAGCGACGTCGACCTCGAGGTCGCCCCATCGAACGTGGTGATCCCCATGGATGCATTCTTGCGAGTGCGAAATGCGGGTTGCCTGCTGACAGGTTCCTCATTCCGAGCGCGCCTCCATGCCACGTCAGCGAGTAACCTCGAATTGCGGCTCCACGGTGATGCACCGGCGAGCCGAAGGAGGCTGGCTCATGCGCAATCAAATGCTGCTGTTGATCTCGATAGGCCTCATCGGTTCGGGGGTAGTCGCGGGCCCCGTCCAGGCGGAGGACGCCCCTAGCGGCCGGTTCGCGCAGACGATCTCCATGCCTCAGATCCCCGACACGACGGTGGATCGACCTGTTGGCATTGACGCGTCGGCCTCGTCGCTCCTGCCGGTTCAGGTCTCGGTTGCGGGCTCGTGCGCGCTTCAGGATCTCCTCGGGGGCCAGCAGATCCTGGCGACCGGCGCGGGGACCTGCGTCGTCACGGCGAGTCAGCAGGGCGACGACCGATGGCTGCCAGCCCCGACCGTCTCGCAGGAGTTTCAGTTCATTGGCGGGGAGGCTGGCAGCAAGATCAGCAACGCCGGCCCGGACACCTACCTGTCCGCGCAGGGACTCCCGCTGACCGTCTCGGTCACCGTCTCGTCCGATCATCGGGACGGACGTGCCCCGACCGGCACCGTCATCGGTCAACTCCGCAGCATCATCGGCGGTCCGGCATGCACCGGGTGCGGGCCCGTCGCCGTGGATCTCCGAGCGAACGGCCAGGCCGTGCTCGTGGTCCCCGGGTCATTCACCGCGACCCTGGCTGCCGGCGGATACTCGATGGCGGTCGACTACTCGGGGGATGCCTTCTTCGACGGGGGACGACTCTTCCTGCCCGACATCCGCATCGTGACGCCGGGCGATATCTACGCCGGGTCGGAGCCGATCGTGGTGTCGATGGGCGACTCGTACATCTCGGGCGAGGGGGGCCGGTGGGCAGGAAACGCCTTCGCCCTCGACGAGGCGTGGCGCACCGACACGAACCCGAATACGTACAACGATCGGGGGGGATACGCGGAGTCCATCGCCGGTTGCCATCGGTCGTCCAGCGCCGAGATCCATATTGAGCAGGCGGGCGCCGAGGTCCTGAGCGTCAACCTGGCGTGCTCTGGCGCCCAGACGACGACCTTTGACTCCGGGATCAACTTCAAGCCGGGGCTTGACTTCTATCAGAGCGAGAGCACAGGCCGGCGTGGGCAAGCCCTTGAGCTCTACCGGCTCGCGTCCGCGAACCCGGGCCGCATCAAGATGGTCGTGCTGTCGATCGGCGGTAACGACTTCCACTTCGGCGGAATCGTTCAAGCCTGCGTTCAGAACTTCCTGACATGGCAGGAGAAGTGCTCAAAGCTGCCGGAGGTCCGCAGGCTGTTCGACACTCCGAACGTCGAACTGCAACTCGCGAAGATGGTCGGGGCCCTCGACAACATCAATGAGGCGATGGCCGAGGCCGGGTACTCGCCGGATGAGTGGACGCTCGTCCAGCAGGACTACCCGTCACCGGTGCCCGGTGCGGCGAGCCGGATCCGGTATCCCGAGACGATCTCGCGGGTGACGGCGGGCGGCTGCGGCATGTACAACGCCGATCTGGCCTATGCCAACGACACGATGCTCGCGACGATCAACGCGACGGTCAAGCGCGCTGGGGCTGCGTCCCAGATGCCGAACGTCCGGTTCCTCGACCTCACCGACGCCTATGTAGGGAATCGCCTGTGCGAGAAGGGGGTCGATCTGGTGAGCGCCCTGAACGACGTCGAGCGATGGACCGACGACAACGCCGTCCTCGGGTCCGAGTGGATCGCCGCGATTCGGCTGCTCTCCTTGGCGCACGACGGACATCCGTACTGGACGCAGGAGTCCTTGCACCCCAACTACTGGGGCCAGCTCGCCAATCAGGTCTGCGTCAAACTGGCGTGGAATGACGGCGATGTGCTCGGGGGTACGTGCGTTCGGGGTGACGGCGCGTACGACCCGGCTTCGGGGACGAGCCGCTCCTATCCGGTCATGGTGCTGATCCCGGACTGACGAGAACTTGCCGATACGACATCAGGGACAGCCCGGTTCTCGGCGATGACCGAACACGTGTCTCATTGCGCTACCTTGAAGAACATGGCCGAGGTCGGTTTCCGAGCACTAAAGCAGAACGCATCCGCAGAGGTTGCAGATGTGGCCGGCGGCGAGATCGTCACGATCACTGATCGAGGCCGTCCCGTTGCTCAAATGATTCCGATCCTGAACTCGAACCTTCAATTGATGATCGACTCCGGCCGAGCGCGCCCACCTAGCCGCGATATTGGAGACCGCCTTGCACCTGAAGCAGGGCCGAGCCTGTCGGCGGAATTGGCCCTGATGAGGGATGCCGAGACCGAGGCACTCCTTGACTGGATAGCTGAAACAAAACCCTTGCTGGTTGCTGGTGATCTGGCCCGAACTGAGTTGCTCCGCGCAGTTCGGCGGACCGCCCCCGACCGGGTCCTACGGGCTCGGGTCGTGCTCGACTCAATCACCCTCCTCGCGATCACCACCCCGCTGTTCGAAGCGGCCGGACGACTCGGGCCTTCGGACCTCCGAACCCCTGACGCACTCCACGTGGCGTCGGCTCTCGCGCTTGGCGACGACCTCGTCGCCGTTGTGACCTACGACCGCAGGCTCACTGACGCTGCCGCGATGAACGGGATGCCGATCGTGGCACCGGGCTGAGGGAGTGCAGCGCATCCCCGAGACTGGCCCTCCCTGCTGGCCGACTACTCGCGGGCAGCTTTACTCGCCGGACGTCTACTCGTCCTGCCCACATCCGGATCGCGCAGTGGGGTGCCCCGTACATCTTGGGGGAACGGGCAAGGTGGGTTGGCAACGCTTTTGTTTTCCAGCGCTGAGATCCATGCTGATGCCTGCGATCGCCGCCTTAGTGGCGATCTCGATCACCCGTCGCGGCTCGGTGCACCGGTGGGCGGGTCGGCTGAGCGCGAGCCGCTCTGGGTGGCGGAGTTCCTCACCTCCCTCACCCTGATGGTCTTCTGGCGCGCTCCCGCAGCCATCGGCGTCCCGATCACGGTGATGCTCGCGAATCAGGCGACCTCGAGCGGGCGCGCCACGCTGGCCTGGTGGGCCAAGCGGCCCGTCGAGGTTGTCCGGGAAGCGGGGGTGCAGGCCTGGTCTGCCGGATCGCTCGGCCTCAGTGACGCAGACCCCATCGAGCGGACGGTACGGCGAACTGTCCTGCGCTCGGGCCATCCGGCCGTGAAAGCGGTGGCCCGGGCGAATCCGGGTACACCGAAGGTGGATCGGCATGCGGTTGTCGAGCAGTTCGTCGCGCGCGGTCAGTTGGCGGTGGACGACGGGGGACGACTGTCCATCGTGGCCCGGCGCCGTGGGCGTTCGGGTGCCAGCGACCTGCTCGACCGCATCTGCGTCGGTGACGACGAGTCGGCCAAGGTCCCCTGATGCACAAGCACTCATGCTTGCCAGAACCGCAAATGCGGCCTAAATTGTGGTGTTATGGCGAATATGCGGGTTTCGGAAGCGGCCACCCTGCTCGGCGTGAGCGACGACACGGTGCGCCGCTGGCTTGATGCCGGCCGCTTGGCCGCAGGCTCGGATGCCGGCGGGCCGCGGACTGTCGATGCCGCCAGCGTCGCGGTCCTCATGGCCGAGCAGTCGCACCTCGAGGCCCGGGCGATCCAGCAGTCGGCGCGCAATCGTTTCCCCGGCATCGTCACCCGGGTCGAGAAGGACGGCGTGATGGCCCTCGTCGAGATCCAGGCCGGCCCGCACCGGGTCACGTCGCTCATGAGCCGGGAGTCGGCCGACGAGTTGGGCCTTGCCCCCGGCTCGCTCGTGGCGGCGGTCATCAAGTCAACGAACGTGATCGTCGAACTCGAGGCAGCGACATGAGCCTGGGCGGACGTTTCGCAGCATGGTCTGCGGCGACTGCAATCGCAGTGGCCTCGCTGGCTGGAACGGTGCCCCCAGGTGCGGCGGCCGGCCGCCCGGCCGCACCGCAGCAGGTGACCGGCACGGTCACGGTGTCGGCAGCGGCGTCCCTGACGGACGTCTTTCCGGTGATCGCCGCGGCATTCATGAAGAAGTACCCGGGCACCAACGTGAAGTTCAACTTCGGCGGCAGTTCCGCGCTCGTCGAGCAGATCAACGCTGGCGCACCCGTCGACGTGCTCGCTACCGCCTCGGAGCCGACCATGCAGAAGGCAGTTGGCGCAGGTCGCGTCAGCGCGCCATTTCTCTTCGCCAAGAACAGTCTGGCCATCGCGATGCCGCCGGGCAATCCCGCTGGCATCACGCGGATATCCGACCTCGCGAGGCCGGGCGTTCTGGTCGCGGTGTGTGCCGTGGCAGTGCCGTGCGGCGCGGCCACCCGCGATGTCCTGAAGCTCAATTCCGTGGTCGTCAAGCCCGTCACCTTGGAGCTGGACGTGCGCGATGTGCTCGGCAAGGTGATGGCGGACGAGGTCGATGCGGGCATCGTCTACGTCACCGATGTCAAGGCCGCTGGACGCAAGGTCACGTCCGTTGCCATCCCGCCAGCGAACAACGTCACGACGACATATCCGATCGCCACGGTCTTCGGGGCCCCCAATGCCGCAGCGGCCCGGGCCTTCGTCACCTACGTGCGATTCACGTCATCGGCGCAGGGCATCTTGCGCGCCTACGGCTTCGCGCGGGCCTGGTGACCGGCCGACGCATCGCGGCGCCCCCGTGGTTCCTCATCGGGCCGGGGGTGATCGCCGTCGGCTTCCTCGTCATCCCGCTGGTCGCATTGCTGCTGCAGGCGCCGTGGGGTTCGTTCGCGTCGATCATCTCCACCCCCTCAGCGATGGATGCGCTTCGACTCTCGCTCATCACCTCATTGATCGCGACGGCGATCGCGGCCGTCATCGGCATCCCGCTCGCCTGGCTGCTGGCCCGCGAGATCCTGCCGGGCACCCGGCTCATCCGCGCCCTCGTCATCGTGCCGCTGCTGCTTCCTCCGGTGGTCTCGGGCGTTGCGCTGCTCGCCGCGTTCGGCCGCCGCGGCTCAGTCGGCGGGTTCCTCTTCGATACGTTCGGCATCCAGATCCCCTTCACCACGACGGGGGTGATCCTCGCCGAGACCTTCGTCGCGATGCCATTTCTCATCATCACCCTCGAGGGGGCGTTCCGGTCGTTCGACCGGCGGTTCGAGGACGCCGCGGTCACCCTCGGTGCCTCGCCACTGACGGTGTTCCGCCGGATCACGCTCCCGCTCGTCGCGCCCTCGATCATCGCGGGGGCGGCCCTGTGCTGGGCCCGGGCCCTCGGCGAGTTCGGGGCGACGATCACCTTCGCCGGCAACTTCCCCGGGGTCACCCAGACGATGCCCCTTGCGGTCTACACGGCCCTTGAGTCCGACCGTGACATCGCGATCGCCCTGAGCATCCTGCTGCTGGCCGTGAGCGTCGCGGTGCTCGTGGCATTACGCGGCAACTACATGAGGGGAGCCACCAGGTCATGAGCCTCGGCCTCGACTGCACCTTCACCCGCGGCGAGTTCACCCTCACGATCACCGCGGTCATCGAGCCCGGCACGGTCGTCGCGATCCTCGGGCCGAACGGGGCGGGCAAGTCCACGCTCGTTCGCGCCATCGCCGGGCTGCACCCCATCGGCACCGGGTCGATCAGCATCAACGGCAGGCTCGTCGACGACGGTGCAGCCACGCTCGTCCCTGCCCAGCGCAGATCGGTCGGCGTCGTCTTCCAGGATTATGCGCTCTTCCCGCATCTCACCGTCCTCGACAATGTCGCCTTCGGACCACGCGCACGAGGGGCTGGCCGATCCGGTTCCAGAGCAACCGCTTTGGAGACGCTGCGACTCCTCGGCGTCGGTGATCTCGCGGGCCGCAAGCCCGGTGAGATCTCCGGCGGCCAGGCCCAGCGGGTCGCCCTCGCGCGGGCGCTCGCGACCGCCCCCGACGTCCTCCTCCTCGACGAGCCTCTCGCCGCACTCGACGTCGAGACGAAGGAGACCGTCCGAGCCGAGCTCCAGGCGCAACTCGAGTCGTTCGCCGGCTGCGTCATCCTCATCACCCACGACCCGCTCGACGCCCTCCTGCTTGCCGATCGCGTCATCGTCCTCGAGAACGGCATCGTCGCGCAGGACGGAACCCCGGCCGAGCTGTCGAGGCGACCCCTCACCGACTACGTTGCGACCCTGATGGGCGTCACCCTCCTGCGCGGGCAGGCATCGGGCGGCACGCTCACGCTGGTCGATGGGGGAGTGATGAGCATCGTCGACCACGAGCTCGACGGCCCTGCCCTGGCGGTCGTGCGCCCCGAGTCGGTCACCTTGCACCTGACGCATCCCGAGGGCAGTGCCCGCAACGTGTGGCAGGGAACCGTGACCTCGCTCCAGCCATCGCACGACCGGATCCGGGTGCATGTCGATGGCGAGCCGGGCGTGGTCGCCGCCGTCACCCCCGAGGCGGCCGCCGACATGAGGCTTGCCAAGGGCACCAGCGTGTGGCTCAGCCTGAAGTCCCTCGACCTCCAGACCTTCCCGGCGGGGGCCGCAGGCCACGTCGGGATTGGGGCGCGGGGGGATCGCGGATAGTCTGCGTGCATGGTCATGTACCCCCTCGCCCTGCTGCCCGTCGTCACCATCTCTGGAGGGCGCGCTCGCATTGCGCCTCAGGGCTACGGCCAGTCCGATGAGATCGGCTCGGTGGCCCAGTCGATCTCGTCCTGGGTGCACCAGGGCGCCTCGTGGATCCACGTGGTCGACCAGGACGCCATCGATGGCCGGACGCCCAATCACCACCACATGGTGAGCAGCGGGGCCCACCTGCAGTACTCGGGCGTGGTGCGCGATGAGGCCGCACTGTCGGTGGCGATCGCCACCGGTGCCAGCCGGGTCGTCATCGACGGCACCGACCGCGAATGGGCGAGCGCCGCGGTGAAGGCCCACGGGGACCGCGTGGCCGTCGGCCTCGATATTCGTCAGGCTGACGTCTTCGATATCGCGGGCAGCCTCGAGCGCGCGGGATGCAGCCGGTTCGTGATCTCCGACCAGGCTGAGAAGCACCACTGGAAGCACGGCGACCGGCACCTGCTCGCGGAGTTCTGCTCCCACACGAACCGGCCGGTCATGGCGCGCGGTGGCATCGGGTATCTCGGCGACCTGCACGCCCTCCATGAGCTCGTCCCCAATGGACTCGACGGCATCATCCTCGACGACGCGCTGTACGACGGGGCGTTCACCTACTCAGAGGCGGTGGCCGCGGGGGCCGACCGCTTCGACATGTTCTTCTGGGGCCCGCCCCAGTAGAACGCACCCCCGTCCAGGCTCATTCGATCTCTCGCGAGGGCTCATGCCAGTCACGCCAATGTCGCTCCTTGATCTCGCTGTCGTCGGCCCGCGTGAGAGCGTGCGCGACAGCCTCGAGGGCAGTGTGCTGCTCGCTCGGCGCGCGGAGCAGTTGGGCTATCGCAGGGTCTGGTACGCGGAGCACCACAACATGCGGACGATCGCCTCGTCGGCGACCGCCGTGCTCATCGCCCACGTCGCCGCGAACACTGAGCGGATCCGACTCGGCTCCGGCGGCATCATGCTCCCGAACCACTCGCCGCTTGTCATCGCCGAGCAGTTCGGGACTCTCGCGGCACTCCATCCCGATCGCATCGACCTCGGGCTCGGCAGGGCACCGGGCACCGATCAGGTGACCGTTCGCGCGCTGCGTCGAGACCCGCGGGCGGCCGAGTCCTTCCCGCAGGATGTCGTTGAGCTGCAAGGGTTCCTCGGCGACGAGACCGTGGTGCCCGGGGTCAACGCGACACCTGGGCGCGGCACGCATGTGCCCATATACATCCTGGGATCCTCGCTCTTCGGCGCGCAGCTGGCCGCCATGCTCGGTCTCCCGTACGCCTGCGCCTCGCATTTCGCCCCGCAGGGCCTGCGCGATGCGGTGCAGATCTACCGCGAGCGCTTCGTCCCGTCCGAGCAGCTCGCCGAGCCCCATGTGATCGCAGGCGTGAACGTGATCGTCGCCGAAACCGAGGAGGCGGCACTCGCTGCGCGCGAGACCCGGCGCCGCGGCCTGGCCCGCCTGCTGTTCGGGCGCGGAGGGCAGCCACTCGACGACGACGAGGTCGAAGCCGTCCTCGCCGGGCCGCAGGGCCGACATGTCGATGACATGCTCACCTACACGGCCCTTGGCCGTCCTGAAGCCGTTCGTCAGTACCTCAGCGAATTCAGGCGGCACGCTGACGCCGATGAGCTCATGCTCGTGCACCACTCTGATTCGGTCGAGGGAAGGCTGCGCTCGCTCGACCTCCTCGGCGCGGCCGACAGCGTCGTCACCTACTGATCCTGGTGCGGCGCGCTTGCTCGCCGCCGGTTCGCTAGGAAGCCGAGGGTCGATGCGGTGAGCGCAGCAGCGGCCCCGAGGGCGAGAGCCCATCGGGGGCCCGCGTGCTCAGCGACCAATCCGACGATGGGCCCGCCGACCGGCGTGCTGCCGATGAACGCCACGGTCCACAGGGCCATGACCCGCCCGCGCATCTCGGGGGAGGCGGCAAGCTGGAGGGCCGTGTTGCCGGCTGAAAGGAACCAGATGCTCGCGGCGCCGACGGCGACGAGCGAGACCGCGGCAATCTCGATGGTGGGGCAGATCGCGGTGACGAGCATGGTCGCGCCGAACGCGGTCGACGCGAGGACCATCGTGGAGATGCCGCTGGAGTGCCGCCCGGCGCTGACGAGCCCGCCGATAACGGCGCCCACCCCCATGGCAGCCGTGACGAGGCCGAGGCTGTCGGCGCCCCCGTTGAAGGTGTCGTAAGCGAATGCGGGGAGCACGACCTGGAACTCGTAGGTGAGCGTGCCGATGAGGGCCATCATGAGCAGCGGGATCAAGAGCCTGTGCTCGTGACGTACGTAACGCAGACCCTCGCGCAGCTGGCCGGGGCCACGGGGCACGGGCTCGGTGGGTCGCAGCTTGGACTTGTCCATCCCCGCGTAGGCGATGAGCGCGGCACCGAAGCTCGCCGCATTGACGAAGAAGCACTCTCCGACTCCGGCGGTTGCGATCATGACGCCGGCGATCGCTGGCCCGACTGCCCTCGCCACGTTCACGAGCACGGCGTTGAGGCTGACCGCATTGCGCACCAGCTCGACGGAGACCATCTCGCGAACGAAGGCCTGGCGTGCTGGGTTGTCCAAGGCGTTGATGAGGCCGAGTCCGATCGACAGGAGGATGATCCAGCCGAGCGTCATCGCTCCCATGATGGTGAGCAGCCCGAGCGCCAGCGCTTGGACGGCGCCGGCAATCTGCGTCCCGATGAGAAGTCGCCGCTTGTCGATCCGGTCGACGAGCACGCCGGCGTAGGGGCCGAGCATGAGGACCGGGAGCGTCTGAAGGGCAATGGCGATGCCGAGCCAGGTCGCGGAGTGGGTGAGCTGCAGGATCACCCACGCGATCGCGACCGACTGCATCCAGGTGCCGCTGAGCGACACCGCCTGGCCGAAGAAGAATCTGCGGTAGTTGACACCGGCGAGGGCGGCGAACGTGCGATCCCGCCAGCCCTCTGATCCCATGGGCTGACCCTCGGTGGGGCTACGCAAGGACCGCGGAGAGCTCGGCAAGCCGCTGGCCGTCAATCGAATACCAGGCCCAGGTGCCGCGCTGCTCCCGATTGAGCAGGCCGGCCTCGGTGAGCACCTTGAGGTGATGGCTCACGGTCGGCTGCGAGAGTCCGATCGGCGCGGTGAGGTCGCAGACGCAGGCCTCGCCGCCGGGGCTGGCCTTGATCTGCGACAGCAGCTGGAGTCGGGCGGGGTCGGCGACGGCTTTGAGGAGGCGGGCCAGGCGCTCGGCCCCGGCTCGGTCGAGGGGTGCGGTGAGGTCGGCCGGGCAGCATTGGGCGGCCTCCAACGCCACCGGTAGTTCGCGCGATGCGGTCATTCGTCCGACCTTCCCTTGCATTGACAACCATCGATACGATGACCAAACTTGCATCGACAGGCATCAATCTACCGGAAGAGGGCCCCGCGATGTCCAGAGTGCAGCTCGCCTTGAACGTATCCGACCTCGAAGCGTCGGTCGTGTTCTACACGCACCTGTTCGGCGTGGCCCCTCATAAGCGCCGTCCCGGCTACGCCAACTTCGCCATCGAAGAGCCGGCCCTGAAGCTCGTGCTCATCGAGGTGCCGGCCGACCAGCGCGGCACCGGCGTGCAGGGCGCGCTCAATCACCTCGGTGTCGAGGTCGAGGAGGTTGCGATGGTCGAGGCACAGGCGCAGCGGCTTCGCGACGCAGGCCTAGCGGCCTTCGATGAGAAGGACACGACCTGCTGCTACGCCCTCCAGGACAAGGTTTGGGTCCACGACCCGGCCGGTGCGCCGTGGGAGATCTACACCGTGAAGGACGACAACCCCGCCGCCGCACAGCCGGCGCTCGCGATGGTCGAGTCCACCCCCGCGAACTGCTGCTGATCCCTCATTCCCTCAGCGAAACGGTAAGAATTCAATGACGTCGCAGACGCGCGATCCCGTCCTCGCCAAGCTCTCCCTCCTCGATCGATTCCTGCCCGTCTGGATCCTCGCCGCGATGGCGGCCGGGCTCATCCTCGGTCGAGTGGTCCCTGGAGTGCAGGGCGCCCTCGACTCGGTGAAGATCGGCCAGACGTCGCTGCCGATTGCCCTGGGCCTGCTGCTCATGATGTACCCGGTGCTCGCGAAGGTCCGTTACGAGGACATGGGCCACGTGACGGGCGACCGCAAGCTGCTCTGGCTGTCGCTGCTCCTCAACTGGCTCATCGGCCCGGCGCTCATGTTCACCCTCGCGTGGGTGTTCCTCGCCGACCAGCCCGCCCTGCGCACCGGCCTCATCGTCATCGGCCTCGCGCGATGCATCGCGATGGTGCTCATCTGGAATGATCTCGCCTGCGGCGACAGCGAGGCCGGGGCCCTTCTCGTCGCCATCAACTCGGTCTTCCAGATCGTTGCCTACGCCCTGCTCGGCACCTTCTACCTGAGGATCCTCCCGGGTTGGCTCGGCCTCGACACCCAGGACGTCCAATTCTCGACGTGGGAGATCACCAAGGCCGTCCTCATCTTCCTCGGGATCCCGCTCGTCGCGGGCTACCTCACCCGTCGCGTCGGCCTGAGGACGAAGGGAAAAGCCTGGTACGAGGGCACGTTCATTCCGCGCATCGCGCCGTTCGCGCTCTACGGACTGCTCTTCACCATCGTCGTGATGTTCGCGCTGCAGGGCGACGCGATCATCTCGGACCCGTTCTCGGTCGTCCAGATCGCGATCCCGCTCCTGGCCTACTTCGCGATCATGTGGGGTGTCTCTTTCGCCCTCGGTGCCCGATCCGGCCTCGGCTACCCCAAGACGGCAACGCTCGCATTCACCGCTGCAGGCAACAACTTCGAGCTCGCCATCGCGGTGAGCATCGGAGTCTGGGGCGTCACCTCGGGGCAGGCGCTCACCGGGGTCATCGGCCCGCTCATCGAGGTGCCAGCGCTCGTTGCGCTCGTGTACGTGTCGCTGTGGCTGCGTAGACGCTTCTTTCGCTAGGTCCGCAGCGCGCGCAACGAGAGGGGACGGCTACCGCCGCGGCGGCAGGAACACCGGGTCGGGGACAACGGGGGCGGTGCCGAGATTGGCATCGAGGAAGGACAGCTTGTCTGCCGTCTGGGCGATTGCCTGCTCGGTCGATGTCCCGGCCCCGTGGCCGGCTCGGGTCTCGACCCGGACGATGATCGGGTTGTCACTCGCATTGTCGGCCTGGAGGGTCGCTCCGAACTTGAAGCTGTGGGCCGGAACGACGCGGTCGTCGCGCTCACCCGTCATCACGAGCGTCGCGGGATAGTCGACGCCGGGTCGGATGTTGTGCAGGGGCGAGTAGCCGAGCAGGTACTTGAACATTGTCGGGCTGTCGTCGCTGCGCCCATAATCGCCAGCCCACGCTGCACCGATGGTGAACTGGTGGTAGCGGAGCATGTCGAGCACGCCGACCTGAGGGATTGCCGCGCCGAAGAGCTCGGGCCGCTGGGTGATCGCTGCACCGACGAGGAGACCTCCGTTGCTGCCGCCCTCGATGGCGAGCCGCGACGGTGACGTCCATCCCTTGTCGACGAGATATTCGGAAATGGCGATGAAGTCGTCGAAGACATTCTGCTTCTGCAGCTTCGTGCCGGCGTCATGCCACGCCTTCCCGTACTCGCCTCCCCCGCGAAGGTTCGCGTGGACGTAGACACCGCCCCGCTCGAGCCACGCCATTCGGTAGGGCGAGTAGCCGGCGGTCATTGAGATATTGAATCCGCCGTATCCGTACAGCAGCGTGGGATTCAAGCCGTTGAGGCGCACGCCCTTGCGATGAACGATGAAGGCCGGCACCTTGGTGCCGTCCTTGCTTGTCACGAATACCTGCTTCGTCACGAAGCGTGACGGGTCGAACCCGACCTCGGCCACCTTCCACACGGTCGATGTGCCGGTGCGGGTGTCGAGGGCCATGACGGGCGAAGGCGAGGTGAACGAGTCGAACCGGTAGTAGACGGTGGTGCTCGTGTCACTCCCGGTGAAGTCGCTGGCCCCGCCGAGGCCTGGAAGCTCGACCGTCGGCCCTGCGACTCCGTCGAGGCCGATGATGCGTACCCGCGAGGTCACGTCATGGAGCGTCGAGACCACGAGGTTTGTTCCGGAGACGGTGACCGAGTCGATGACATCGGGCTGCTCGGGCACGATCTCGACCCAGTTCTCGCGGGCTGGTGCGCGCAGGTCGATCCGCACCACGCGGTAGTTCGGGGCACCGATGTTCGTGAGGACCCACGTGTAGTTGCCGTCATCGTGCAACGGTTCTGACCTTGATCCGGCTGTGTCGATGAGGGGTGTGATGGGCGAGTCAACTGCGGCGAGGGATTGGTAGGAAAGCTGGTTCTCACCGCTCAACGTGGCCAGGCTGATCCAGCGGCGCACGTCTCCGGAGGGAATGAAGGCATACATTGTCACTTCGGGATGGGCTGGGTCGGCGTAGATGACGCGGTCATCAGCCTGTGTGGTGCCCAGTTTGTGGAAGTAGGCGCGCATATTCGAGTTCGACTGCTCGAGCGGATTCGCGGGCTCGGGGTAGCTGGAGTACGTGAAGCCTGAA
>WLOY01000044.1 GCA_009699015.1 Actinomycetota bacterium
GCCTGCGCGATCCGCGAAGATGTCGAGAAAGTCAACGTCGTCGTCCGTCAGGCTGATGCTCAGTTTCATACCACAATGCTACTCGACTACTACTGAAGGAGGAGGAGGAAGGTGCGATCCTGCCCGGCATTGACATCGAGCGTCGCTACCAGCGCGGTAATGCCTTGCCCGGGTTCAGGATTCCTTCGGGATCCCACGCCGCCTTGATCCGCGAGTGGAGGTCGATCGCGACGGGGTCGAGCTCCTCGGCAAGGTGTCGGCGCTTCAACGTACCGACGCCATGCTCGCCGGTGACCGTGCCGCCGACGAGCAGGGCAATGTCGATGATCTCGTCGAAGGCAACCATCGCCCGCACAGCGGCCCCCTCGTCGCCGCGTGGCACGACGATGGTCGGGTGGAGGTTGCCGTCGCCGGCATGGCCGAAGGTGCCGATGAGGACGTCATTGCGGGCTGACACCTCGGTGATCATCTGCATGGCCCGGGCGAGCTCTGACCTCGGCACCGCGATGTCGTCGAGGAGCCAGTCGCCCATGGTCTCGAGCGCCGGGATCGCCATGCGGCGGGCACCGAGCAGCATCTCGGCCTGCTCCGGATCCTCCGACCGGTAAACCTCGGTCGCCCCCGCGCGCTCGCAGATCTCAAGCAGCGCGTCGGCCTCGGCGATACCGGCATCTCCCGGAAGGTCTGACTGCGCGATGAGGAGGGCCTCGGCCGTCGTATCGAGACCCATCGGTCTCCAGGTCTCGACCGCCGTGATCGTCGTGCGGTCCATGAGTTCGAGCATGCTCGGCGTGAGCCGGCTCATGATGCCCTCGACAGCCCTGCCCGCGGAGAACAGATCCGGGAAGACCGCGACCGCCGTGGTCGGGGTCGGAGGGAGCGGACGAAGCCGGAGGCGCGCCATGGTGACGATGCCGAGCGTGCCCTCGCTGCCGACCATGAGGCCGGCGAGGTCGTAGCCCGCTACTCCCTTCACCGTTCGGCGGCCGAGCCTGGTGATGCGCCCGTCCGCGAGCACGACCTCGAGGCCGAGGACGGCATCGCGCGTAACCCCGTACTTCACGCAGCACAGCCCGCCCGCATTCGTGTTGACATTGCCGCCGATCGAGCAGAAGTCCTTGCTCGCCGGGTCAGGCGCGTACCAGAGGCCATGGCCGGCGACATGATCACGCAGATCGGTATTGAAGATGCCCGGCTGGGTCTCGACATAGCCGTTCGCGACATCGACCTCGAGCACCTTGTTCATCTTCTCGACGCACACGATGAGGGAGCCGTCGATCGCGTTCGAGCCCCCCGACAGCCCCGAGCCCGCCCCACGGGGCACGACCGGGACCCGATGCTCGTGAGCGGCCTTCATGACCGCCGAGACCTGCTCCGTCGTCCGCGGGAAGACGACGGCAAACGGCTCACCCACCTCGGACCCAGTCGAGCGGTCCTGCCTGTAGGTGGGGAGGCGATCCGGATCGGTCACGACATCGCCATCGGCCAGCACTGCAGCACACGCTGCCAGCACAGCATCCTCGTCAGTCACACCCCAAACGGTAGTACGACCCGGCCTCGGGGCTGCTAGCGTCCCCGCGTGAGCACCAATCCCGCCGGCAGCCCGGCCACCGTCACCGCCGACCGGCCATCCCGCAGTTCGCTCGTCCTGCTCGCCCTCGTCACGGGCGCCATCGTCGCCAACATCAACCTCGGCATCGCCAACGTCGCGCTTCCAACGATCGGCCGCGAGCTTGGGGCGTCCCAGGACCAACTGTCCAACATCGCAGACGCCTTCGCTCTCGGCCTCGCATCGACCGTGCTTTATCTGGGGTCAGTCGGCGATCGCTACGGACGCAAGCTGATGTTCATCCTCGGCGGCATCCTCACCATCCCCACCTCGATGATGGCAGCCTGGGCGCCGAACGCCGAGTTCCTCACCCTGAGCCGGTTCCTCTGCGGGCTGTCGGCCGCGCTCCTGTTCCCGACCACGCTCTCACTCATCGGATCCCTCTACCGGGGCGGGGCGCAGGTGAAGGCGATCGCCCTGTGGTCCGGGGTCGGTGGCGGCGTTGCCGCCGTCGGCCCCATCATCGGAGGCTGGCTCCTCGAGAATTACTGGTGGGGCTCGGTCTTCCTCGTCACCCTCCCGCTCGACATCCTCGCGCTCGTCGTCGGCATCATCGTCCTGCCCTGGCATTCGAGCGAGGAGAAGTTCTCGATCGACCACCTCGGGGGCGTGCTGTCTGTCCTCGGCGTCGGCGGCCTCGTCCTGTCGATCGAGAAGGCCGACCAAGGTCTCACCCCCACGCTCATCGCCTGCATCGCCGTCGCGATCCTCGCGCTCGTCGGCTTCTTCTGGCGCCAGACCCGCGCGCCGCGCCCGCTCGTCGTCATCCCGCTCGCGAAGGCCCGAACCTTCTGGGTCTCCTTCCTCGCCGGGGCAATCACCTTCGGCTCACTCATCGGCGCGATGTTCGTCGGGCAACAGTTCACCCAGAATGTTTTGGGCTACAACACGCTCACGGCCGCTGCAGTCGTCCTTCCCGCGGCCCTCATGACCGCGGTCGGCGGTCAGCTCGCGGGCCGCGTCATCGCGCAGTTCGGCTCCCGCATCTCCTACATCATCGGGCTTGGCGCGGTCGCCCTTGCATTCGCCGTCATGCTCGTCACCTGGCAGGCGGGGGCGCCGATCGGCTGGATCCTCGGTGTGTATGCCCTCGTCGGCACGGGCGTCGGCTTCGCCGCGACGCCTGCGTCGCACTGCCTCATGTCATCGGTGCCGTCGAGCAACGCAGGCATGGGCTCGGCCTTCCTCGACCTCACCCGCGACTTCGGCGGTGCGATCCTCCAGGCCATCATGGGTGGGCTGCTCGCGACCGCTTACGCGGCGAGCCTCACCAATGCCTTCGCCGCTCTCCCCGCCGACCAGGCGTCAAAGCTCAGCGACGACGCAGCGGACCAGATCACGTCTTCCTACGCGGGCGCCGAGCAGGTAGCGGCGTCCTACCCGCAGGCCCCGGCGAGCGAGCTCATGGCCGCCGCAGCCCAGGCCTTCACCGACGGCAAGTCGCTCGCCATCGGCGCAGCCCTCGCGCTCACGGTTATCGGACTCCTGCTCGTCATCATCGTGTTCCCGCGCAAGGCTCGCGAACTCGCCTACTACGAGTCGATTCAGCAGTCTGCGTAGCAGCCGCTGGCTCTAGAGCCGCGCGAGGATGGCGGCCGCAAGCCGAGGCGCCGCAGTGTGGTCATGCTGGAAGAAGAGTGACGGCTCAGTCAGTTCGAGTTCGAGGACGACGGGCGCGCCGGACGCGTCAGGGATGACGTCGACGCGCGCATAGAGCACGCGGTCAAAGCCACCGGGGATCGCAGCGAGCGCAGCGTCAGCAACCGCGCGCTCGGCCGGCGACGCGGCTCGCGGGGTGATTTCCTCGACCACATACAGACCGGCAACCTTCTCGCCCTCGGTGTCGAGCCGCAGCATCTGCCCCTTGCACACTGCGTGCGAGAACTCACCGCCAATGAAGACGAGCGCAGTCTCGCCGATGGTGTCGACGGCCTCGAGATACGGCTGGACCATCACCGCCTCCCCCGCTGCGAGGAGCCTTCGGACGTGAAGGTCCGGCGCATCGCCCGAGGTCGCAGGTGAGTAGCGCATGGTGTCGCGCGAGCCTGCAGAGACGACCGGCTTCACGACGAACTCGGCGAACCCTGCGGGCGGTTCCCAGGTGACCGGGTCGGACGAGGAATGCGGCACTTCGATGAAGACCGTGGGCACGATCGGCACGCCAGCGGCAGCCAGGTCAGTGAGGTAACGCTTGTCGGTGTTCCACTCGACGATGTCGGCCGGATTCAGCAAGACGCTCACCGATGCCACCCGACGCGTCCATGCGATGAACTCCTGGATACGCCGCGAGTAGTCCCACGTGGCGCGCAGGATTACCGCTTCGAAGGTCGACCAGTCAATCGACGGATCGTCCCAGCAGGCCGGGACCCCCTTCGCCCCCAGCGCCGCGAGTGCATCAAGCAACTGCCGCTCGTCCTCGTCGAGGTCGGGCAGTTCCGCGCAAGTGGCGATTGCGATTGCGAAAGGCATGTGCAAGACCCTACCCAGTCGCAGTCTGCGCCCAGGCTCGTCCGCTTTGCGCTAGGCAGGCCGGACGAGCCCTGACGTCGGCGGGTAGAGCGAGTACGACGGAAAGTTGCCGAAGAGGGTCTCGTCGGAGCCGTCCGCGGGAACCGTGACGGCCTGGACGAGCAGGTCGCCACCGACGAACGCGCCCTTCCAGGAAGCGCCCTTGCCGCCGAAGATCTCATCGCGGTCACCACGGGAGCGGGGCGCGTTGATGCCGATCTTGAAGGCCTGCAATTCATCGCCCACCCGATGCGCGAACTCATGGTCATCGGTCGCGATAGAGCTGACGAGTGATCCATTGCTCGCGTTCATCGCGGCAAGGAACTCCGCCTCGGTGTCGACGATGACGATCGAGTCGAGCGGTCCGAACGGCTCGCTGTGATGCAGCGCCCACGAGGTGGGCGGCTGGAGCACGCATGCGGGTGCGACATACGCGGAGGTGTCCTGGTGCGGGAGGAACTTGCCGTCGCGCAGCGTGCGATGGACGATCGGGATCCCGCCGCCGCGAACGGCGTCGTCGAAGTTCTGACGCAACTCGGTGGCCTTCGCCGCGCTGATGACCGGGCCGAAGTCGAGCTCAGGGAACGGAAGGTCCTCGCTCTCGACTGCGAGCGGGTTGCCGAAGCGCAGGCTCTCGACGACCGGCAGGTAGGCCTGGAGGAAGTCGGCGAACATACTGCGCTGGACGACGAAGCGCGGGTAGGCGGTGCAGCGCTGCTTGCCGTACTCATAGCCCTTCTTCAGGTGGCCGGCGAGCAGATCCCACTGGGAGAAGCCCCAGACGCCCCAGGTGTTGAGGCCCTCCTGCTCGAGGAAGTGGCGGCGGCCGGTGTCGGCCAGAGTCGTCGCGGCCTTGCGTCCGTTCGCGCGACCGCCGACGAAGGCGAGCGCGCCGATCCCCTCGCCACGGATGAGGATGTCACCGAGCGATGACCCCATGCCCGAGACGAGCGTGACGGGCAGGCCCTCGCGACGCATGAGCGCGTGGGCGAGGGTGAGGCAGTGGAAGCCGCCCTGGCTCGGAGTCTTCGCGATGACAGCATTGCCGGCGAGGAGTTGCACGAGCTCTGCGTGCACCTGCACGCTCATGGGGTAGTTCCAGCTCGCGATGTTGCTCACCGGGCCCGGAAGCGGCTTGCGGCCGGCAAGCTGGCGATCAGCCTCGGCGAGGTACCAGTCGACGCCATCGAGAGCGCGGTCGACGTCGGCGCATGCGAGGCGCCACGGCTTGCCTATCTCCCACACCAACAGCAGCGCGAGGAGATCGCGGTGCTCGCGCATCGCTGCGACGGCCCGTCCGACCCGCTCACGGCGCTCGTCGAGCCCGACCTTCACCCACTCCACATGCTCGCGAACGGCGCCATTGACAGCCTCGACCGCCTCGTCGTGGTTGATGCGCGGCGGGCCCTCGATCTCCATGCCATCGACCGGATTGCGGTGCTCCCCCGGCACGCCCGCCCGCACCCATTCGCCGCCGATGAGGTTGCGGCTGCGGTCAGGGTCAAAGGCCTCGGGTGCCACTGAGACGCACCGAGAGTAGGTCTCCGCCCATGAGGTACCGGCCTTCATGACGTTGCTCATTGGTGCTCCTCGACTGGGTGGGGGTCAGCGCGTGCCGAAAGGAGGCTGGGCATCCAAGGCTCGACTGGGCTGTCGTGAGACGGACTATCCCATAGGTCGGCGGTTGCGGCCAGTGCACACTCACTGACCTTCGAGCCCGGAGATCGTGGTCCGGCCGGTGGCAACGATGAGCGGTCAGCCGTAGCTCTCGCAGCCGCACGAGGGCGGGCGATACGACCCAAATCGTTCGGCTCGACCAGAGTCCGGCAGAATAGCCCCACTATTGCGCGACGGCCGGGCACCCCCCGGCGAATGCGCAGCACAGCGGCCCCGTAGCTCAGGGGATAGAGCGTCGGTTTCCTAAACCGTGCGTCGCAGGTTCGAATCCTGCCGGGGCCACGTGCAGGTGTCGGACCGGGTAAATCGGCGCAACCAGACAGCACTGAGCCCGGTGCGGCGGGATTGCCTCCCACCGCACCGGGCTCAGTCAGTCCGCGGATGCGACCCTCGCTCAGGAAGCGGGTGTTGCCGGCGTTGTGGTGGTCGATGCCTTCTTCGCTGCCTTGGCCGCCTTGATGGCGTCGGCCTGGCTCTGGGTGATCGTGCCCTTCGAGACGAGCGAGGCCAGAGCTGCGGCCTTCGCCTCCGCGCAGGTCACGCCCGCGGTCTCCTTCTCAAGGTCGACAGCGGCCTTGAACGCATCCTTCTGCGCCACGGTGATGGTGCCGGCGGTGACGAGCGCCGAGATGCCGCCCGAACGACCGCCGGGCGCTGCCTGCGCGGTCCCGGCCATGGACACGACCATGGCGAGGGCTGCTGCGACTGATCCAACTGCGATGAGGGTCTTCTTCATTTCCATGCTCCTTGGCTCGGGCCGCTCCGGTGAGCGGCTGACTGGGTACGAGAGAACACTCCCGCAGGATTGTCAGAGGAGCCTTGGAGAAGTTTGCGTGTTTCGTGTGAATGCGCGGACGGCTCAGACCCACCGCCACGACCCTTCGCCTAGTCGCGAACCCAGAAGTCGGTGGGGTCGCTGCTCGGTCGGAAGCCCGCTGCCCGCCCCCAGCCGGCCGCTTCGGCAAGCCCGGCGGCGAGGGCATCAGGGGTGTGAGCATCACTGGCGAACGAGATAGCGGTGCCACCCTCCTCGCGCCACCACTTGATGATGACGCGGTCCAGGGGCACGCGGGTGTTCACCTCGAGCACCTTGCCCCGGGCAGCGAGCGCCCGAACCGCGCCGCGGTATTCGTCCTCGAAATCCCGCGCGTCGAAGGGACGCACTCCATCGGGCCAGTACCTGACCGGGTAGTCGATATGGGCGAGGACGGTGAACGGGTCGAATCCGTCGATGAGCCGGATCACCTCGCGGAGGTACTCGCGGATCACGCCAGCGGGGCCCCGCGCGTCGAAGAAGGAACCGACATCGCCGAAGCCGCCGCCGTCGATCGGCGAGGAGTGAACCGATGCGAGCACCCGGTCGAACGGGGCCGAGCCCAGCAGCGATCCAGCCTGCGCCCCATGCCAATGCGGTTCTCCGAGTTCGACCCCGGTGCGAATCGACAGGCCCGGGAACGTGTCTCGGCACCGCTCGAGGCAGGCGAGGTAGCCCTCGACGTCGAGCCGGGGCGGCAGGAGCACACCCTGCTCGAGGTGGCGGGCCCAGTGGCCGGGGATGTCGGCGTCGATCCCGTACGTCCAATTGGTGAAGTCAGCGTGCTCTGTGAACGAAAGTGAGGGCAGCCCGATTTCGACGGCGCGAGCGCATGTCGCCTCCATCGCGCCAGCGGCGGCGTCCCACGACCACTCGGAGTGGACGTGATCGTCGGCGGGGAGATTTTGGAGGTCCGGCGAGATGCCCTGATGCACTCGCTCATGATGCCCTACCGCCTGGTGCGGGTCCTCGTGTTGCCCCCGCTGAGACGGACCTGCTCCGATTACCTCACAACGGTTTCCGCTGCATCGTGCATGCGCTGAGCCCACTCAATCGCTTTCTCCGCTTGGGACGCAACGGTCTCCATCGCGAGATACTGCGACGGCGTCTTGAGTCCAAGGAGTCGGGAAAAGGTCGGTGCGAGCGCGGCACCGGTGGGACCCGACTCTCGTAGTTCCTTGACCGCTCTGGTGTGATCTTCGCTCTTCGAGGTCGTGCCAGTGACGGCGAGACAAAGGGCGTCCTTGGAGTTGATGCCAGACACCACTGCCGACGACGCAGCGGCGTCATGAAGCTCGTTCCCGTGACTGAGGTGGGCGGATTCGAGGAACTGCCTGGCTTTACGGAGATGGACACGTGCGTCGGATAGGGCGGTCATCGTGTCTCCACCCTGCATCCGAGAATGTTCCGAACCGGGCTGCCAACCAGAACCACGGCATCCGAACGTAGATCATCAATGAGTCGCTCACTCCCGTCGCGAAGATGACGCAACTCATCAGCGCTCAGATCCAGTACCTCAAGTTCATTCCCGGACCATTCACGGACCCGTCCTCGTAATCCGTCAATCTGCCCGGACCACAGGTCGACATCCTCAGCGCTCGTCAGTGTTGGCCGCACCAGCAGAAGGTCGATATCGCTGCCCGAACCGGCTTCCCCTCGTGCAGCAGACCCAAACAACCAGGCCGCCTCCGGCAAAACCCGCCACTTCGCGAGTTCGTCGCGCAGGCGGGCCAGCAAGCAGTCCCTCATAGATGCAAGCGCCTCGATGCCGGCGGCGGCGACATGATGGCGGTTTAGTCGATACAACTTGGCCGGGGGGACCTCCTGCACGTCGGCGATGCCAGCCTTGGCAAGCGCAGCGAGCACGGCATCGACCCGTCGCCGGCTGGTCTGCCCTCGCGTGAGAGTCGCCACCTTACGGCCCGAGAGCCACACGTCGGTCCGCGCCAGAACGGCGAGCACGTCCCCGTATGCACCGGGTATCACCGATGAGATCGGATGTCCCAGATCCACGATCCACCTCCATATTGGGCACTTTAGTGCCCAATATGGCACTTTAGTGCCCAATAAGCACTTCTGTCCGGTTAGCAGGTGGACATTCTCTGGAAGACCTCCTCGACGAGATCGTCGGCACCTTGATCTCGATGGCGGTTGGGCCGAACAGCAGTTGAGCCCGTTTGGGCGGGATGATCTCCCACCCAAACGGGCTCATTCCCCGAAGGGTGACACTGTTCAGGACGCAGGCGTGGTGGTCGTCGAGGTCGTGGTCTTCTTCGCTGCCTTGGCTGCGGCAATGGCGTCGGCCTGGCTCTTGGTGATCGTGCCCTTCGCGACGAGTGAGGCGAGAGCAGCGGTCGTTGCCTGCGCGCAGGTGACGCCAGCAGCCTGCTTCTCAATGCTGACGGCTGACTTGAATGCCGTCTGCTGCGCAGAGGTGATCGTGCCCGCGGTGACGAGGGCAGAGATGCCATTCGAACCGCCCGGGGCTGCTTGGGCGGTCCCGGCCATGGACACGACCATGGCGAGGGCTGCTGCGACTGATCCGACTGCGACGAGGGTCTTCTTCATTTCCATGCTCCTTGGCTCAGGCCGCTCCGGTGAGCGGCGACTGGGTACGGGAGAACATTCGCGCATCTTTGTCAGAGAACCGTGGCGCGATTGTCAGGAGAATGTCTGTGATCCTGTGAGTTTCCTGTGGACCCAGGGCCCATTCAGGCGTCAACGACCTCGACCGTTTCGAGGGTCGGATCACTGCAGTAGGCGACCCGGCCGATGCGTCCGGCCTCCGCGATATCGCGCACGACCTCGGCGGTGATGCGCTCCCCGGGGGCGAGCAGCGGAACCCCCGGCGGGTACGGGCAGAACTGCTCCGCACTGACCTCGCCAACGGCATCGGCGAGCTTGATCCGCCGCCGCGGCGCGAAATAGGCCGCGCGCGGAGTCATCACCACCTCCGGCACCACCTGCCACAGGGCAGCCGGGGCCGGGGCCCGAGGCTCCCCGCGCAGCCGCTCGACGAGGCCGACGAGCATGGCGGTGGTCTCCTCGCAGAACGCCGGCTCGTCGAGCAGCGAGATCGTCATGACGATCGAGTCGACATCGGCGACCTCGACCCCGTTTCCCTGCTCCCACAGCAGGTGGGCGAGTTCGACTCCGTTGACGCCAGTCCTCGGCAGCCAGAGCGTGAGCTTGAGCGGATCACATGCCTGACCGAGCTCACCCTCGTCAATGACGACGAGCCCGGGAACCCGGCGCAGAGCCGCACGCATGCGGCTCGTCGACTCGATCGCGGACGCCAACGCATCCTCGCCGTTCCGGTCCATGACGGCACGCGTCGCATCGATCGAGGCCATGAGGGTTGCCGAGGGTGATGTCGTCGCAGTGAGGTCGACCGCGCGATCGAGTCTCGTCGCGTCGATCCGGTCGCCCCGCACGGTGACGACAGCTGTCTGGGAGTAGCCCATGAGTGCCTTATGGACGCTCGTCGTGACGATGTCAGCACCCTGGTCGATCGCCCCACGACCGGGCATGAACCCGAGGTGAGCGCCCCACGCCTGATCGACGATGAGCGTTCGGTCATCGGCATCGCATTGCTCAGCAAGTCCCCGGACATCCGAGATCGTCCCCACGTACGTGGGTGACGTGACGAACACCGCGACCACGTCACCGGCCAGCCGGGCGAGCGACTCCGGGCGCACCCCGAGCGGCAGGCCGAACTCAGGGTGGATCTCCGGGAAGACCCAGACGGGGTCGCTTCCGCTGATCACCAAGCCGGCGAGCGCACTGCGATGCGATGTACGGTCGACTGCGACACGTCTCTCGGGCCCGCCTGCCGCGACGAGCGAGGTGATGTTGCCCTGCGAGGAGCCGCCGACGAGGAATCGGGCATGGTCGCCGCCGACGCTCGCCGCCCACAGGGCCTCGGCCTGCGCGAGGTAGCCACCGGTGTAGCCGTTGTCGTCAGCGCCCCCCTGGAGCGGAAGGTCATCGCGGATGAGGTCGCCGAGCAGGTCGCTGCCCAGGACGACGCCGCCCTCGGCGAACCGGTTCTTGTGACCGGGCACCTGGAGGGGACGCATCCGTCGGGCCCGCGCCCGCTGCCACGCATCGACGAGGGGGGCGGCGGTCACTCGCGGATTCGGGCCCATGCTGCGTTTCTCCTCAATTGAGCGAAGCCGGGACGACGTGACGTCAGTGTCCACCTTCGGCAATCTTGCCCAGGCCCAGGAGCCGGACATCGAGGGCCCGCTGGATGGGCCGAACCATCGAATCAGGCAGCCCCTCCTCATCCCGGATCCGCAGGATCTCCTCCTGCTCCGCTCGGATCAGGAGTCTTCTCAGTTCGGCCTGCAGGGCCAAGGCATCGGGCGCATCGGCCTGGGGCTCCACCTGCAGAGCCCGCAGTCGCTGCTCGACGCTGTCGCGCAGCACGCCTGCCACCTCCGGTGGAATGGGCCGGCCACGCATCGCGGCCTCCTCCTCCACTGCATCGAGCCGGCGCAGGGCGGCGCGAGCGAGCGTTGCGTCGATGCGCCTGAGCTGCTCGGTGTCGTCGGGCGCCTGCACTCCCAGCCGGCGCGCGAGCGGCGCGAGCGTCTGGGAGAGGAGGAGCGTCACGAGGATGATGACGAATGTGGTCGCGAGCAACTCCTCTCGATACGGCAGAGCCGACCCGTCGACGAGGACAAGCGGTATCGAGAACGCCGCCATGCCCGAGACGGGGCCCCTGGCTCCCGCCCATGCAGCGAGCATCGCCAGCCGCATGTTCTGGCGTTCACCCCTCCGCAGGCCTTCGATCCGGATCGTCACATAGATGAACACGACCCTCGTGAGGACGAGGACGACGGTCACGACGACGACGAGCAACCCGACGAGCTCGAATTGCCCGCGGTCGAGTTGCAGGAGGGTCGCGACGAGTTCCATCCCAACGAGGAAGAAGGCCATGGCCTGAAGGGCGAAGGTGAGGTGACGCCACAGCGTTGCGCTCTGGAGACGTGCCGCGCTGCCAGCGTCCGAGGTCTGGGCATGGGCCAGGTAGAGCGCTGCTGCGACGACCGCGAGGATCCCGGAGCCCTCGATCCATTCCGCCGCGAGATACAGCACGAACGGAGCGATGAGGGTCAGGCTGTTCGCCGCGACAGCATCCCTGCTCCGTGATGTCACCCAGCTCATCCCCCATCCACCGATCAGCCCGACGACGATTCCGCCGGCGACCGCTAGGACGAAGGTGGCGCTCACCTCCAGCGCAGTGACGCTGCCGGCCACGGCTGCTACGAGGGCGACACGCAGCACGGTGAGCCCGGTGCCGTCATTCACCAGGCTCTCGCCCTCGAGGACCGAGACAAGCCTTCGGGGCAGTGACGCTCGACGGGCCACCGCGCTCACTGCGACGGCATCCGTCGGCGCGAGGATGGCACCGAGGGCCAGGGCGAGCGCAAGCGGAATGGCGGAAATCGCGGCGACGGTCAAACCGATCGCCGCTGTCGTCGCGATGACCAGGCCGATCGCGAGGATGAGCACCGGACGTCGAACTCGCCGGATATCGAGATACGAGGAGCCGAGCGCCTCGCCGAATACGAGGGGAGCGAGGACTGCGATGAGCGCTAGCTCGGGATTGAGCGGCGCACTCGGAGCGAATGGCAGGAGCCCGGTGATCGCCCCCGCGGCGAGCACCGGCAGGGCCATGCCCCAGCCGCGCTGCCTCGTGAACAGGGCAACCCCGATCGCAAGCGCCGCTGATACCGCGAACCAGGACAGCGTGTCATTCACCGCGGCTCCAATTCTGCGACATCCGATTCTCCGCGCCGGGCAGGCTCTCCTTCGGCACGGCCCCGAGGCTATCCGAACCGGTGATGCCCTTTCGGATAGTGGCCATCACGGCCGTGGTGCTTGGCAGCCGCACGCCCATCTGGCACGGTAACGGCATGACCTCGACGCTCAATGGGAACCGCGACCGCACGAACGCCTCCACCCCCGGCCGCAAGGCGGTCTGGCTGGCGATCGGGGTCGCTGTCCTGTGGCTCATCTTCGGTAGCGTCGCCGGCCCGCTCGCGGGCAAGCTGAACGAGGTCCAGACGAATGACAATGCGTCGTTCCTGCCGGCCTCCGCTGAATCGACCCTCGTCGCCAACGAGCAGGCCCTCTTCAGCGACGACAACGCCTTCCCACTTCTCATCGTCATCACCCGGCCCGACGGCAGCGCACTCAGCCCCAGCGACCTCGCAGAAGCGGCGACCTTCGCCGGGGAGATCCCCTCGATCGAGGTCGAGCCGGGCGCGACGATCGAGGACTTCCTCCAGCCGGGGCCGATCGTCCCGATCCCATCGCAGGACGGCAAGGCCGTCCTCATCAACGTCTCACTCGACGGCGACAAGGCGAGCGAGAACCTAGCGAATGGCGAGCTCGGGATCGCCGGAATCACCGAGGCAGTACGCGGGGCCGCAGAGCAGGTCACCGACCTGCGCATCAATGTCACCGGTCCGGCCGGCATCCTCGCGGACCTCATCAAGGTCTTCGGCGCGATCGACAGCACGCTTCTGGGCGCCACTGCGGTCGTCGTCGCCATCATCCTCATCCTCGTCTACCGCAGCCCCTTCCTGTGGCTCATCCCCCTGCTCGCCGCAGGCATGGCGCTCTCCGCTGCGAGCGCAGCTGTCTACGTCCTGGCGAAGAACGACATCGTCGTCCTCAACGGCCAGAGCCAGGGAATCCTCACCGTGCTCGTCTTCGGAGCCGGGACGGATTACGCCCTACTGCTCGTCGCCCGATACCGGGAGGAACTCCACCATTTTCCGACCCACACCAAGGCCATGCGCGCGGCGCTGCGAGGTGTCGTCGAGCCCATCGTCGCGAGCGCCGCAACCGTCGTCATCGGCCTCATGTGCCTGCTCCTGAGCGAGCTGAACTCCAACAGGTCAACCGGCCCGGTCGGTGCGACCGGCATCATCGCCGCCCTCGTCGTCATGCTCACCTTCCTGCCGGCGCTCCTCATCATCCCCAGTGTCGTCCTGCCGATCCTCGCCTTCCTCGTCCCGACGATCATCGGTCTCGTCCTGAGTTTCTTCACCGATCTCGAGGTGGGGCCGTTCGCTGCGGTTGGTGGCCTGCTCGCCGGCATCACGATCATCGGCTGGATCATCTTCGGCATCATTCGAGTCAAGAGCCCGAACTGGGGCCCGTTCTCCCGCAAGCGATTCCCGGCCGGCCGCTGGGCGTTCTGGCCGAAGGTCCCCCGGGACGACGACACCGACGAGCGGCTTTCCGGGGCGTGGTCGAAGGTTGCGAGCGGTGTCGGACGTCGTCCCCGCCTCACCTGGGTGATCACCGGAATCGTCATGCTCGTCTTCGCCGGCTTCGCGACCACCCTCAAGGCCGAGGGCATCACGACGACGCAGGCCTTCGTCAACGAGACCGACTCGGTCGTCGGCCAGGAGCAGCTCGCCGCCCACTTCGCGGGAGGGCTCGGCACCCCGGCCATCGTCATGACGAACGAGGCGGCGCTTGCGGATGTCCTGAGCACCGTGGCGGCAACCCCCGGCGTGGCCGCCGCATTCCCGTTCACCGGCCTGCCGCCGCAGGATCCGGCCGCGGCGACGGCACCACCGAAGATCGTCGACGGCCGGGCTCAGATTCTCGTCACCCTCGCCGACGCCGCCGACAGCCCTGCCGCGGAGCAGGTCGTCAACGAGTTGCGCACGAACGTCGACGCAGTCGAGGGCGCCGACGCCCTCGTGGGGGGGCAGACCGCCGCATCGCTCGACATCGACAATGCCTCGATCCGCGACCGCAACCTGATCATCCCGGTCGTGCTCATCGTCATCTTCATCGTCCTGATGCTGCTGCTTCGTTCAGTCCTCGCCCCCGTGCTCCTCATCACCACGGTGCTGCTGTCGTTCTTCGCGACGCTCGGGGTATGCGCGATCTTCTTCGACAACGTGTTCGGGTTCGCGGGCGCCGACACATCATTCCCGCTCTTCGCCTTCGTGTTCCTCGTAGCACTCGGGGTCGACTACAACATCTTCCTCATGACCCGGGTGCGCGAGGAATCGATCAACCTGGGCACCCGGCCCGGCATCCTCAAGGGCCTCACCGTGACCGGTGGTGTCATCACCTCGGCCGGCATCGTGCTCGCCGCGACCTTCCTCGTCCTCGGAGTGCTGCCTCTGGTCTTCCTGCGCGAGCTCGGGTTCGCGGTCGCGGTCGGGGTGCTGCTCGACACGTTCGTCATCCGATCGACGCTCGTGCCCGCCCTCGCCTACGACATCGGTGCGCGGATCTGGTGGCCGAGCAAGCTCGGGCGTCCGGCACAGGAGCCGGTTTCGGATGAGGCGCCTGCCGACGTGTCAGCGGGCGCTCCGGAGTGATGCTTCCTGGGTCGGGCCATCCGGCTGGGCCTGGCCCTCGATGAAGATGTCCCTCACCCGCTTCTTGAGGTCGAACAGCGGCGGCTCGGGAACGGCCTTCTTCAGCAGCGGCTCAGACGCCATGAACGTCGAATCGATCTCGGGCTGGTCGACGAGCAGTACGTCGGGGTCCTTCGCTGAGGCGCCGAGGTAGTCCTGCCACGCCTGGTTGTGGATGACGTACGCCTGCTTCCCGGCGGCGATGTTCCCGTGCCACGGCATGATGACAACCTCGCGCACGCCCCTTCCGGCAGCGGTCACCCGCTCGTCGCCCGCAGCGGCGGCCGCCTTCAGCTTGTCGGTGAGCTCCGCCTTCTGCGGAGCCGTGAGGGTTTCGAGGCCCTCGTATTCCGCGAAGATCGCCGCCAGCTCATCCTGCGTCTGCTGCATCGACGACTCCGACGCCTCGATCCGGGTGACGAGCAGGTTCATCTCAGTGTTCCGCGAGATCCAGTCGCCAGCGGTCAGCCCGGAACCGGCGAGCACGAGGAGGAATGCGAAGGCCCCGATGAGCACGGGCACCCAGCCAGGGGTGCGTCGCTTCAACCGGGGCTGGCTCACGGCAGTGGCTCCGGCGGGAGTCGCGTCAACCGGAGTCGCGTCGGCGGGATTCGGGACGGCTGAGTTCGGGTCGATATTCACGAACTTATGATGACGCACCGGGGCCCTTTAGCCGTCATCAGGGACCCGTTGGGACTAACGTTGCGCCGTGCAGGACGCAGCGACCGAAGCCGGCCCGGGCTGGCGTGAACGATACGGAGCACTGGCCGCCGAGGTGTGCCGCCAGTATGCCGACATCCCTGCGGGAGCCCCCGTTCGACTGAAGAAGCGCACCTCGAACCTGTTCCGTCCGCGCGCTGCCGTCTCGAGTCCCGGGCTCGACGTCGCCGCTTTCGACGGAGTGCTCGAGGTCGATCCCGTTCGACGCACCGCCCAGGTGCTGGGGATGACGACCTACGAGCACCTCGTCGATGCCACGCTCGCCCACGGCCTCGCGCCCATGTGCGTCCCGCAACTGCGCACTATCACCCTCGGCGGTGCCGTCACCGGCCTCGGCATCGAAAGTGCCAGCTTCCGGCAGGGCACGCCTCACGAGTCGGTGATCTCGATGGACATCCTCACGGGTGCCGGCGAACTCCTCACCGTCACGGGCGACGCAGACGACCCCAACCGCGAGCTCTTCTACGGCTTCCCGAACTCCTACGGCTCCCTCGGCTACGCCCTGCGACTGGAGATCGAACTCGAACCAGTCCGCGCGTACGTCGAGATCCGTCATGTGCCGTACCCTTCTGCGGCCGCGATGGCCGAAGCCATCTCGCGATTCGTCCAGACTCCGCAATTCGAGGGCCGCACTGTCGATTTCATCGACGGAACGGTGTTCTCGCCCGGCGAGCAATACCTCACCCTCGGGTTCATGGTCGACGAGGTTCCACCCGGCCTCTCCGTGAGCGACTACACGGGGATGGATATCTACTACCGGTCGATCCAGCGAAACGACCGCGACTGCCTGACCATCCACGACTACCTATGGCGCTGGGACACCGACTGGTTCTGGTGCTCACGAGCCTTCGGAGCCCAAAAGCCCCTCATTCGCCGGCTCTGGCCGAAGCATCGGCTCAGGAGCGACGTCTACTGGAAGTTCGTCGCCTTCGACCGGCGGCATGACGTCTCTGGAAAGCTCGCGCGGCTGCGCCGGCAGCCGCAGCGCGAGCCCGTCGTCCAGGACGTCGAAGTCCCGGTCGACCGTCTCAAGGCCTTCCTCGACTTCTTCCACCGCGAGGTGGGTATCGAGCCAATCTGGATCTGCCCGCTCAAGCAGCGCGACCCCAACGCCCGCTGGCCACTGTACGAGTTCGACCCGTCCGTCACCTACGTCAACATCGGATTCTGGTCCACCGTGCCGCTCCCCGACGGCGTCAGCCCCGAAACCGGGAGCGTCAACCGGCGCGTCGAAGCGGTCGTAACAGAGCTCGATGGTCGAAAATCCCTCTACTCCACGGCGTTCTACGATCGGGCGACATTCTGGTCGATCTATGGAGGGCAGGAGTACCCCGCACTCAAGGAGCGCTACGACCCAGACGGCCGGCTGCTCGGACTGTACGAAAAGGTGGTGGAACGGCGATGAAACTCGCAGAGGTGTTCACGATGGTCGTGCCCGAGGAGAGGGGCGTCGGCTTCAAGGCATTCGACGGATCAGTCGCAGGCCCGCCCGACGCGAGCGTCGTCCTCGACGTTCGCACCCCGCGCGCCGTCGAGTACCTCGCGGGCGCACCATCGCAACTCGGACTCGCCAGGGCATACGTCTCCGGCGACCTGGAGATCCTAGGCGACCCCTACGAGGCGATGATGCGCCTCTATCCGCCGGCGCGGCCCCGGCTCGGACTCGGTGAGCGGATCAAGCTTCTCGGCGCCTTCCTCCCCGCAGCACTCAAGCGCCCGACCCCTCCGCCGCAGGAGCGCCGGCTCACCGGATCCCGGCACTCCAAGGGCCGCGACGCCGATGCGATCCAACACCACTACGACGTCTCGAACCGCTTCTACCGATGGGTCCTCGGACCGTCGATGGCCTACACCTGCGCGGTCTTCCCGAACGCTGAAGCCTCGCTCGAGACCGCCCAGGACGAGAAGTTCGATCTCATCTGCCGAAAGCTCGGCCTTCAGCCCGGCATGACGCTGCTCGACATCGGCTGCGGCTGGGGCGGGATGGTGCTCCACGCTGTGAAGAACTACGGAGTGAGAGCGATCGGGGTCACCCTCTCGGAGCGCCAGGCCGAGTGGGGACAGGAGGCCATCGAGGCGCAGGGGCTGGCCGGGCAGGCCCAAATCCGGTTCAGCGACTACCGCGATGTGCCGGAGACCGATTTCGACGCTATCTCGTCGATCGGCCTCACCGAGCACATCGGCCGCGAGAACTACCGCTCCTACTTCGCCTTCGCCTTCGGCAAGCTGAAGCCCGAGGGTCGCATGCTCAACCACACGATCACCCGGCCCAATAATGCCGAGCCCAGCCACTACCGGGCCTCGTTCATCAACCGCTACGTCTTCCCCGACGGCGAGCTCTCCGGCCCCGGTCACATCATGAGCACCATGAATGATGCCGGCTTCGAGATCCGTCACGAGGAAAACCTGCGGGAGCACTATGCGCTCACCCTTAAGCACTGGTGCCAGAACCTCGAGGATCACTGGGATGAGGCGGTCGAGGAGGCCGGGCTCGGCACCGCCCGGGTGTGGCGGCTCTACATGGCCGCGTCAAGGATGGGCTTCGAACTCAACACGATTCAGTTGCACCAGACCCTCGGGGTGAAACTGGCGGCGCGGGGTGTGAGCGGGTTGCCACTGCGGCCGGACTTCGGGACGCCGCCCCGATAGCACTGCGGCCGGACTTCGGGACGCCGCCCCGATAGCACTGCGGCCGGACTTCGGGACGCCGCTCCGATAGGAGGCCCCGTCAGTCACGTACCTTGGCCATGCACTACCCGGATTGGGTCAAGTGCGCTTAGCATGGCCACACCTCAGGCTGACGAGCATAAGCAAGCGACCGAATTGGACCCAAGTGAACATTGGCAAGCCACGCCTCATTGCGGCCGGTGCCCTATTTCTTGCCGCAGCAACTGCCTCATATGTGGTGATAGGAACCAGCGCCGAAGCTGTCGAGCCGGCCCCGGTCATCTGGGGCTACAGCTACATCACCGTCGATTCGATCTGGGCCGATCTCGCCACAGACATGAGCGGCACCTGGGTCGCCGTCGGCACCAAGGGCAAGTTGGCAACATCAAAGAACGACGGGGCCAACTGGAGCATTCCGACCCTGCCGAGCGCGGTCGCCACGGCCACCTTTACCTCGATCACCCAAGCGGACAACATGTGGGTGGCCGCAGACCTCACCGGAAACATCCTCACCAGCCCCGACGGCCTCGCCTGGACACTCGCCTTCACGAGCGCGAGTTCAACCGCATGGACGGGAGCGGCATACGGGGAGGGGATCTGGGTCGTGTTCTCGGCTACCTCAACTCAGACCTATGTCATGTCAAAGGACCGGGGGGTCACCTGGACCACGCAGAGCCTTCCCTATGGATTCACCGTCGATGAAGTGGCCTACGGCAATGGCGTCTGGGTAGCCGTTGGAGCGGGAGCCGTTGAACGCAATATCGCCACGAGCGAGGATGGCGTCACCTGGGACTGGGTGCGAAATGCGAACTCGAACTGGTCCGACGTGGAATTCGGACTCGGGAAGTTCGTCGCCATGTCAGCCTCCGGAGGGGTCTCCACCAGCAGTGACGGCCGCACGTGGTCCGACGCCAGTTATCCGCTGCAACGGGCCAACAGTGGCACGACCTGGACAAGCGTTACGGCGGGGCCCGACGGGTTCATGGCGGTCGGCTTCGGCACGGGTTCATCAGGCTCTACCGAGGGCCTGTCCGCCTACAGCACCGATGCCATCACCTGGAAGCCCACGCCCATCATCCATGCCACCTGGAAATCCGTTCAAGCGGACGACGACGGCTTCGTTGCCCTCGGCTACTACGCGGCTTCCGGCCAAACCGTGGTCGTGCGTGGCGCCCTCGGGGCTCCGTCGAGCGCCGGCGGCTACGCGGTGAGCCCCTGGGTCCAGTCGTTCGCGCGGCCGTCATCAGACATCCCGTGCCCGCTAGGTTGGGCTGGAAGTTGGGCACAGTGGCCGTCGAGCAGGCAGGGTGGCTACGTGTGCGATCGAACGATCGCCAACTCCGCGACCCACGGCGGGTGGATGGTGTTCGCCGGTGGGCAGTGGTGGGACGTTCCCGACAGCATCTACCGACGGGGTTGAGTTCCCCGGACAGGGCGCCGCTCAGGACGTCGCGTCGACGAGCAAGTGACCGGCTGTCTCGAGCGACACCTCGGTGTACTCACCGCTGCTGCCAATGAGGATGCCCTCGGCCGCGCGCTGAACCTGAATGCTCGCCCCCGGATTCGCACCGACCCGACGCAAGGTCAGCATCGACTCACCATCGGTCTGGAGTGGTTCGGCGATCCGGCGTAGGACAACGGTGCGGACGTCGCTGCCAGCAACAGCCGCAACGGAAATGAGCGGACCCCCTGCCGGCGCCACGAGATCGGGCACGAGTTCGTCAAGGCCGGGGATCGGGTTGCCGTAAGGTGAGACGGTCGGATTTCCGAGGACCTCTAGCAGTCGACGCTCGACGGCATCGCTCATTACGTGCTCCCATCGGCAGGCTTCGACGTGGACGTCCTCCCACTCCATGCCGAGCAGGTTCACGAGCATGCACTCCGCGAGGCGGTGCTTGCGCATGACGCGGGTGCCCGCCTCACGGCCGAGGGCGGTGAGTTCGAGGTGACGATCGCCGGAGATGACCAAGAGCCCGTCGCGCTCCATTCGCGCCACCGTCTGCGAGACGGTCGGACCGCTTTGGCTCAGGCGCTCCGCGATGCGGGCGCGCATCGGGATGATGCCCTCCTCCTCGAGTTCGACGATCGTACGCAGGTACATCTGCGTGGTGTCGATGAGATCGCTCACGGGGTCCTCGTCGGTCGTCGAGCATGTCGGTGGGGTGATCCAAGGATCGCCCTATATGGGCAATCTAGCTGAACACCGACTCATCCCAACGACGTCGATTCACATGGGTGACCGCGGGAGGCTCCTACTTCGGGCAGTCGAGGCCCGAGCCAGGGCCGCCTCCGTATGAAGACGTGGGCGCTGCGATGAACGCATTGAGGGCGTCGGCAACCCCGGTGGAAGCCGAACGCACGGTGAAGGCGAAGGGTTCTGAAGCTTCTGTTCCGTCGGGAAGCATCATGCAGTGGATCCACGTCGCCTCGATCCCCGGAATCGATGCCGCGAGCGTGTCAATGCTCCCAACGCCGGCCGCAAAACCGATCGGGCCGCCTGGACCCCCGTCCGCCACGCGCCTCGTGCCCACCGCCTCGTCATTGACGTACTCCACCTTCACATCGGTCAAGCCCGCGGCAGCGATTCTCGCGAGGAGGTCGATGTCGGCCGTCGCACCCTTCGTTGTCACGACCGTCTGGCCTGCGAGGTCCTCAACCGATGTGATCTTCGTTCCCTTGCGCACGGCGAGCGAGCGGGCGACGCTGTAATAGTTGTCGGTCCAGTCGATCGCCGATCCAGTCTGCTGGGTTCGCGCTTCGGTCACCGTGATGCCCGTGCCCGCGACATCGCATTCATCATTGCCGGGTCGCATCCAGATGTCGCTGAAGGTAGCGACCTCAACGGGTTCGAACCGAAGGCCTTGCGCCTTGGCGAAGGCCGCAAGGTAATCGGGGTCCCAGCCCGACCAACCGTCGTCCCCCTTGATCGCGAACGGTGAGAAGCCGGGGTAGAGGCATACCTTGAGCACCCCGGCCTCAAGGGTCGTCACGCCCGATGTCACTGAACCACTGCTGGAGCCTCCTCCACCACCACACGCGCTCACCGGGAGAAGGAGTGCGACTCCGAGGGCTGCGCCCACGACTCGATTCATCATGGCTCGTCCTTCTGCAGTTCCAACGTGACGGCAAGTTCAAGTTCAGTTTGAGGATACACATCGGCGCGGGCCATTGAGCAGCCTGCGGAGTAAGGTCCGTCGGGTGATCAGCGTCGACGACTACCGGGCCCGGATTCTCGCAGGCATCTCTCCTCTGCCACCCACAACGACCCCCCTGCTGAGCTCGCTGGGGCTGGTCGTAACCGAGGACATTCTCACAAGCCGGCCGATGCCAGGGTTCGACAATTCCTCGATGGACGGCTACGCCGTGCGTTCATCAGACTTCGCCGACGGGACTGGAGAAGTCGTGCTGACGGTCGTCGACGACCTGCCCGCTGGCGCCGCACCCGGCGTCACGATCACGGCTGGATGCGCCGCCCGCATCATGACTGGGGCGCCGGTGCCTGCCGGCGCTGACTGCGTCGTACCGATCGAGGAGACCGACGGCGGGGCATCGACCGTCACCATTCGAGCGACCCCGACTGCCGGGGCATACATTCGTCTGGCCGGGGAGGATCTCCCCCAGGGCTCCCTGGCGGTACCACGCGGCAGCATCGTCACCACTCGAAATCTCGCACTCATCGCGTCATGCGACCTTTCGGCCATACCAACCCGGCCCCGCCCGAGGGTCGTGGTGATGTCGACCGGCAGCGAACTCGTCGCTCCGGGCGACGCAGTTGCATTCGGTCAGGTCGTCGACTGCAACAGTTACCTGCTCGCCGCTGCGGCTGCCGAGGCGGGCGCAGCGGTGACCCGCATCGGCCCGGTGAACGACAGTTTCGACGAGTTCACGGCCGCCCTGGAGCAGCATGCCGCGAATGCCGATCTCATCATCACGAGCGGCGGGGTGAGCATGGGCGCCTACGACACGGTGAAGGAGGTGCTCACCGCCCGCGGAGGAGTCGAATTCCTGAAGGTCGCGATGAACCCCGGTATGCCGCAGGGCTTCGGCCGTGTTGACAACGTCCCGATCATCACCCTTCCCGGAAATCCGGTGAGCACCTACGTGTCCTTCGAGGCCTTCGTGCGTCCGGCGATTCGCAAGATGCTCGGGCATGCCGCCCTGCTGCGTCATGAACGGACCGCGACGATCACCGAGTCGATCACCTCACCGAGCGGTAAGCGGCAGTTCGCCCGCGGCACGCTCACCGGGGGTGATCGCCTTGAGGTCGTACCGGTTGGTGGTCAGGGCTCGCATGTCATCGGCGGGCTCTCCCGGGCGAACTGCATCATCGTCATCCCGGAGACCGTCACCGAGGTCAGGGCTGGCTCATCAGTGAGCGTCATCGACCTGCGAACTGACAATGGCGAGTAACCGGAACCGTTGCATCAGGCCCATCGGGTAGTGAATCCGCTGCATTTCACTACATGAGTGCACCTCTATCCATTCGGTTCAACGACGATCTCCTTGATCGGCTTCTCAAGCGGGCCCGGGGGATTCCTGGAGCGACTCCTTCGGGCCTTGCCCAGCTGCTCATCGATGAGGGGCTGCGCCTGGCCGAACACCCCGGGATCGTCTTCAAGGACGGACCCACGGGTCGACGCGCCGCCCTTCCCATGGGCCCCGATCTCTGGGAGGTCGTGACCTACATCAAGGAGTCAGGGGAGCGCGGCGACTTGGCTATCGAGGCAACTGCCAAGGCTCTGTGCCTTCCTTCTGCCCGAGTTCGGGCGGCACTCGACTACTTCGCGACATACCGTGACGAGATTGAGGAGGAAATGGCCGAAGCAATCGAAGCATCCCGGATCGCCGAGGCTGCCTGGGAGTCGCGCCGGTGTTGGCCGCGGAATTACGCCGACGCCGCCACAGCGTGACTGCGGTCACGGAGAAACCCACATCCGCTCACCGAAGCGCTCACCGCGTGGCTGGAACGTCCCATCGCTCGCCCGCCATCCGCAGAGGAATGGCTGGCTCGCGGGATCACATCAGATTGAGGTTAGAAGTGCGCTGGAGGCGACATCGTCTTCATGTCGTGCACAGCACCACCGTCTGCCAGCCCCGTCGCGTACAGCACCACGGTCGCAACGACGACTGCCACGCCGACCATTCGGATCGACTGCGTCGAGGCCCTCGGCGACTTCTGCCACATGATGAATGCCGCGACTCCCACCATGACCGCGATTCCGAGGGCGCGCAACACTGAACCGCCAGA
>WLOY01000045.1 GCA_009699015.1 Actinomycetota bacterium
CGGCTGCAACCGAAGGGCCGACCACTGCCAGATCGACCACGCCCACCCCTGGAACGACGGCGGCCACACCAGCCCCGCGAACCTCGGCGCCCTGTGCACCAGGCACCACCAGCTCAAGACCCACGCCGGATGGGACATCACCGACAGCAGACCCGACGGCAGCTGCACCTGGACCTCACCCCAAGGACGCCGATACGACCACCACCCACCACCCATCGGCACCACGGCATAACCGGGTTGTCCGCACATGAGCCGGTTCCTCTCGCGTGAGCGGCACGTCGCACATGCGCGCCTGTTTGTCCATGAACGCAGAATGGCGCGATTGCCAACTCACGTCACCGCCTCGTTTGGCAGGAGTGTGCATTCCCGGTTGGCGGTTCCCCTTCAGCGTGCGTCGCTGAGCGAGGTGAAGTTCATGCCGTCCACGACTACCGCAGGCATCGCCACGTTGTTGGCATAGTCGGCCATCTCGCGGGGCAGGGTGCGCCCGGAAGCGGTCGAGGCCGTGATCCGATTGAGCATCGAGAGCGGGGAGTCGTTGAACCTGAAGTTGGATGATGCCCCGATCACCTCGCCGCCGCGCACGACATATACCCCGTCGCGGGTGAGCCCGGTGAGGAGCATCGTTTGCGGATCGACCGTCCGGTTGTACCAGACGCACGTGAGCATGAGGCCGTCCCCGAGGCGCGTGGCAAGTTCGCTCACGGAGTCCGCGCTCACGGAGTCCGCGCTCACGGAGTCCGCGCTCACGCTGTCGCTGCGAGCCTCGAGCCGTATCGTGTCGATGATCGGGGCCTGGCCTATCCCCAGGCGTGCAGAGTCAGCGCCTGTCGCGATGAGGGAGTCGAGCCGGCCATCACGGATCCAGTCCGTGCGGTCGAGCGAGCGGCCGTTGTCGAAGACACTCGACATCCGCCCGGATGTCGACGTCACGGCAAACGGTGCGGTCGGGACCAGCGGATCGTCGGGGTCGCTCGTGACGAACACGCCTGGCGCGGCGACGAGCTGGCCGATCCGCGTTTTCGAGTCGGCATGCTCGTCGTGGAATGCCGATCGGCCCTCCGCCGCGTCCCGCGCGCCAGCGGACCAGTACAGGTCGATGACGAAGTCGCCGATGGCCGATGGCGACAGCAGTGCGTCATGTCGCCCGGGGGTCACGGCGATACTCGTCGCCTGCCAGTCGAGTGCCGTGGTGATGTCCGATCGCAGTCGATTCCAGTCACCATCAGCGAGGTCGACGGCGGCGTAGCCATGCCAGGTGCTGCGGGTGCGAGCGTGGCTCTTCGCGGTTATCTCGAGGCGATCCGCTGGGGCGCAGTATCGGCGTCGCACGCCGCTGCTCGTTGCCAGCCAGGTCGTGGTCGATTCGCGCTCGAGGTATCCGAACAACTCGATGCCGTTCGACCGGCCCCATGCGATGAGCTCTCCGAGATGCGCCGTCGGGGCGGTGAGAACGTCGGGGGAGAGCATGACGGCGGAGACGTCGAAGTCGGCATCGACACTGGGGACTGCGAACGGAGAGGCGTCCTCAGCCGGTGAGGCGAGCAGGGCGACGGCATCGGCGGCGCGGACGGTGGCGAGCACGCCTTCCACATCGCTCACGCTCTCGGTGACAGATGCTGTTGCGATCCCATTGGGTCGAGCCGCGAATGCGATCGCCGTGACGGTGATGTCGGTGGTGCTGCCATTCGTCGTGAGCGAGCTGCGGGCCCAGCGCTGGTTGAGGTGGCTCGTGACTTCGATAATGACGTGGCAGTGCGACGAGGTCGAGGCCGCGAGTGCCAGTTCGGCGAGGGCTCCGCCGGCACCGGAATCGAAGGGGTTGCCAGCGTGGCTGCTCATGATGCGTCCGATGCGTTGAGGATGACGACATTCTCGAAGACGGCCGTCGGGCAGCCGTGGGAAACGGCGGCGACCTGCCCGGGCTGGGCCTTGCCGCAGTTGAGCGCGCCACCGAGGACATAGGTCGAAGGGCCGCCGAGGGCGACGAGCGAGCCCCAGAAGTCTGGCGTCCTGGACTGGTAGGCGAGATCGCGTACCTGCCCGGTGATCACGCCCGCCCTGATTCGGTAGAAGCGCTGGCCGGTGAACTGGAAGTTGTACCGCTGCATGTCGATGGACCAGGACTTGTCGCCGGCGATGTAATAGCCGTCCTCGACGCCCGCGATGAGTTCCGCGGTCGAGGTTTCGGCGAGGCCGGGGCGCAGGCTGACATTGGGCATCCGCTGGATCGGGGTGTGCTGGGGCGAGTCGGCGTAGGAGCAGCCGTTGCTCCGGGGCAGACCGAACTCCCCGGCCATCGCGCGGTCCAACTGGTAGCCGACGAGTACGCCGTCGCGGACGAGGTCCCACTCCTGGGCGGCGACGCCCTCGTCGTCCCAGCCGGTGGTCGCCAGGCCGAATTGTGTGGTGCGGTCGCCCGTGACGTGCATGAGCGCTGATCCGTAGCGCAGGGTCCCGAGCTGGTCCGGTGTCGCGAAGGAGGTACCGGCGTAGTTGGCCTCGTAGCCGAGCGCCCGGTCGAGTTCGGTGGCGTGACCGACGGACTCGTGGATGGTCAGCCACAGATTGGACGGATCGAGGACGACGGTCGCTGAGCCGGGCCGGACGCTCGGCGCAGCAAGCTTCTCGACGAGGAGTGCGGGCATCGACTCGATCTCGGCATCCCAGTCCCAGCCATCGCCGCGCAGGTACTCGAAGCCCCGGGCAGTCGGCGGCGCGAGCGAGCGCATCGTGTCGATGACGCCGGTGCGCTCGTTGCCGCCGAGGGCGGTGATGTCGGCATGCACGCGGGTCTTGCGCTGCGAGACTCGCGTTCCGCTGGAGGTAAGGAGCAACGTGGCCTCGTCGACCGCCATGAATGATGCGTCGGTGTGCTGAACTCCGCCAAACGAGGCAATTGCCGACTCCCGGCCGCACAGGAGGGCCTCGACCTCGGCGTTCGATACCTCGAAGGGGTCCTCGAGGCAGGCTGATTCCCAGTGGCCGACGTGGGCGGGCTCGGGGGCGAGGACGACGGCGTTCGTGGCGAGCGGTCGGCTCGCACGCGCGAGAAGGACGGCGTCGCGCACAGCGCGGTCGAGGTCTTCACTGCGGCGCGAACTCGTTCCAGCGAAGCCCCAGCACCCGTCAACGAGCACTCGGATCCCGACACCGCTGGACCGGGACAGGCCAGCGGACTCGAGCTGACGGTCGGCAGTCGACACATGGCGCACGCGCGTGCGCATCATGCGCGCCTCGACGTGCTCGGCTCCGAGGGACCGAGCCGTCTCGACGGCGGACTCGAGCGGTCCGACGAGGTCTGGGGCGTCGAATCTCAAGGGCTCACCCGTCATTCGCGGTTATCCAGCATCTTCTCAAGCCAATCTCCCGCGGCGGCCTGCCGATCGGGTATGCGGACGGAGTCTTCCAGCACCCCCTCAACCTATGGCAGCACGCTATCGTTCGGTTTCTGAAAGGGGACCTCAATGACTGGAGTCGCACTCGTCACCGGCGGTAATCGCGGCATCGGCCTCGCGATCGCTCTTCGCCTCCGCGAAACCGGATATTCGGTGGTCGTCGGAAGCCGCTCGGGCACGGCACCGGAGGGACTCTCCGCGGTCGAGCTCGACGTGAGCGATCCTGCGTCCATCCTCGCGGCATTCGAGCGCATCGAGGCGGAGTTCGGCCCGATCGAGGTCGTCGTCGCCAACGCGGGAATCACCCGCGACACCCTGCTCATGCGAATGTCGGATGACGACATCGACGCCGTGCTCAACACCAACCTCGGCGGCTCCATTCGCCTCGCGCGGCGAGCCCTCCGCTCGATGCTGAAGGCGAAGCACGGGCGGATCATCTTCATCTCCTCGGTCGTCGGGCTCATGGGTTCTGCGGGTCAGGTGAACTACGCGGCGGCAAAGGCCGGTCTCGTTGGCGCGGCGCGATCCCTCGCCCGAGAGGTCGGCTCGCGCGGCATCACCGTCAACGTCATCGCCCCCGGCTTTGTCGACACCGACATGACTGCCGAAGTAGGTGAGGAGCGGAAAGCCGAGATCCTCGGCGCCGTTCCCCTCGGTCGGTATGCTCAGCCCGCTGAGATCGCTGGAGTCGTCGAGTTTCTCGCCGGTGAGGCAGCCGGCTACATCACCGGGGCTGTCATCCCGGTCGATGGCGGGCTAGGGATGGGCCACTAGGAGCGGCCCGGCGGCCTTGGCTGAGCTCGTCACCCGCTCGACTGCACGCTCGTCACCCGCTCGACTGCACGCTTGACTCCACGCATGACCTCACGCACGAATCGAACGAGGGAGACCCCCATGGGACTACTGGACGGCAAGCGAATCCTCGTTACCGGCGTGCTCACCGACGCATCGATCGCCTTCTCAGTCGCGCGCCTGGCGCAGGAGCAGGGTGCCGAAGTGGTCCTCACCTCGTTCGGCCGGACCATGGGCCTGACGAAGCGGTCTTCGGGTCGGCTCCCGAGCCCGGCTCCTGTCGTCGAGCTCGACGTCACGAACGACGATGACCTCGCGGCCCTCGCAGGTCGGGTGTCCGAGTACGTGAGCGGACTCGATGGCGTGCTCCACAGCATTGGATTCGCCCCGGAGGCCGCGCTCGGCGGTAACTTCCTCAACACCGCATGGCCGGACGTGAGCACTGCGGTGCAGGTATCGGCTTACTCGCTGAAGAGCCTGGCGATGGCAGCACGACCGCTGATGGGGGCCGGTGGATCAGTCGTGGGCCTCGACTTCGACGCGACCATCGCGTGGCCGAAGTACGACTGGATGGGCGTCGCGAAGGCGGCCCTTGAGAGCTGCTCCCGATATCTCGCCCGTGATCTCGGCCCGGATGGGATCCGCGTGAACCTCGTCGCCGCCGGCCCGATCCGGACCATGGCCGCCAAGAGCATCCCCGGATTCGACGAGTTCGACGCCGTCTGGTCGACCCGTGCACCCCTTGCCTGGGATCTCGACGACCCGGAGCCAGCGGCGCGCGCCTGCATCGCGCTCATGTCCGACTGGTTCCCCGCCACCACGGGGGAGATCATCCATGTCGATGGCGGAGTGCATTCCCAAGGTGCCTAGTCGACTCCTGCTCCTGCGCCATGCGAAGTCCGATTACCCGCTGGGGATCCCGGACCATGACCGTCCGCTGAACGAGCGCGGCCAGCGCGATGCGCGGGCCGCCGGTCGCTGGATCGCCGAGCACCGCGATGAGCTCTTCTCAGGTGAGGCGATAGCGATCGTCTCGTCCGCGCTGCGAGCCCAGCAGACCTGGGGGCTCGTCGAGGAGCAGTTGCCCGGCCTGCCTTCGATGACCGAGCCCCGCCTGTACGAGTCGGCCTGCTCCACGCTTATGTCGATCGCTGACTCCAGCGATGCCGACACCGTCCTCATCGTCGCGCACAATCCGACGATCGAGGAGACTGCGCTCTTTCTTGCAGCGCCCGATGGTCGGGGGCTCACCGAGCGGATTCGCTCCAAGTACCCGACATGCGGGCTCGTTGTGCTGGACCTTTCCCCGGTGGATCCCTGGGCGGGCGGATCAGCGGACCTTGCGGCGTTCGAGGTTCCGCGCGGCTGATCAGACGCGCGGCGAGGGCGTCGGGAATCCGGCGAGGGCATCGGCGTCCTCGATCTCCTCGCGCGTGATGCCCAGGAGGTAGAGCACCGAGTCGAGGTAAGGGACCGATACCGATGTATCCGCGGCCGCCCGAGCCGCCGCCTTGCCGTTGAACGCGACCCCGAGCGCGGCTGCCTCGAGCATGTCGATGTCGTTGGCCCCGTCGCCGATCGCGATGGTCCTTCTCATCGGGATTCCATACTCGGCTGCGAAGGCCTCGAGCGCCCGCCGCTTGCCAGCCCTGTCGATGATCTCGCCGATGACCTGTCCGGTGAGGAATCCGTTGGTGATCTCGAGGGTGTTCGCGCGCACGTTGTCGACACCGAGATCCGACGCGAGAGGGCCAACCACCTCGATGAAGCCCCCCGACACGAGGCACACCCGGTAGCCGAGATTGTTCAGCGTTCGACACAGGGTTCGGGCGCCGGGAGTGAGGGTGATCCGTGATCGCACCGTGTCGAGGGCTGACTCTGGCAGTCCCTGGAGCAAGGCGACCCGGGCGAGCAGGGACTCGGTGAAATCGATCTCGCCGGCCATCGCGCGGGAGGTGATGGCCGAGACCTGCTCAACGACCCCGGCCTCCGCCGCAAGAAGGTCGATGACCTCTTCCTGGATCACGGTCGAATCGACGTCCATGACGACGAGGTGCTGGCCGCGCCTGTCGAGTCCCGCAGCCTGAACGGCGATATCCGCACCGATGGTCCCAACGGCCAACGTGAGGGCGTGCCGCAGTTCGATGACATCGGCCCCGGAGCTCTCAAACACGACGGCTGTGACCGGATACGACGCAATGCGGCGGATCCGGTCGATATTGCCGCCGCGGTCAGCGATGACCTGGGCGACCTTTGCGATTGCAGACGGCCGAAGGGGAGAGCCGAGGACAGTGACGTTGATCCGGTCACGACGATGCGCGCTGTCCTCGCGCGCCCCGGCCACGGTGGCCAACTCCATGTCAAGCTCGGCTGCGACGAGCCGAACGGATCGGCGCAGGTCCGCGAGCACCACTTCGTCATGGGGTGCATCATTTCCGTGCGACGCGTCATTTCCGTGCGCCGCGTCCATTTCGTGGGGTGCATCAATCGACAGGAGCACCGACAGGACGAGGCGGCCGCGGACAACGAGCTGCTCGATGTCCTCGACGGTGACCGGATACTTGTCGACTGCGGTGAACAGTTGCCTCGTCACGCCCGGCCGATCAAGGCCCGAGAGGGTGAGGAGGAGGGTCTGGTGGCTCATCGGGCCTAACGCTAGTGCGTTCGGGCGGGGGCCCTGCGGATAAGGTCTCGCCTAACGAAGGCCGGGTGATCGAATGCGCGGACCGGAGCGGATGCAGGAGGAGGCGGGCGAGTGACCGAGGTCGTGGCCTGTACCGGGGTGAGCGTCCGTCGCGGCACCCGGCTCCTGCTCGACTCCGTTACCTGGAATGTCGGATCCGATGAGCGCTGGGTCGTCATGGGACCGAACGGCGCCGGCAAGACCACCCTCATGCAGATCATCGCCACCCGCATGTTCCCGACAACGGGTGAAGTCCGGATCCTGGGCGAGCAGCTCGGCGGGTTCGACCTTGCCGAGCTTCGACCCCTGGTCGGATGGGCGAGCAGCGCCCTCGCGAATGACATACCGCCCGCTGAGTCGGTCGCCGATGTCGTCCTCACGGGCGCCTGGGCCGTGACCGGGCGTTGGCGCGAGCGGTACGAGAGCATCGATGACGAGCGAACGTCGCGGCTGCTGACCGCCTGGGGCATAGACCAGCTCGCGAACCGAACGTTCGGCACTCTCTCCGAGGGGGAGCGGAAGCGAACCCTCATCGCGCGGGCCCTCATGTCGAATCCGGAACTCCTCATCCTCGACGAGCCCGGTGCCGGCTTGGACCTCGGCGGCCGAGAGGATCTCGTCGAAAGACTCCGGCTGCTCGCCGTCGATCCCCGATCGCCGGCCCAGGTGCTCGTCACCCACCACGTCGAGGAGATTCCTGCTGGGTTCACGCACGCACTGCTCCTCCGTGAGGGCCGTATCGTCGCCCAGGGGCCGTTCGACAGCACGATGACCGAGGCTCACCTGAGCGAGTGCTTCGGGCTGCAGATCCGGGTTACCCGGATCGGCGACAGGCTCGCCGCCCAGCGGTCTGCCTGACGGATGACCGGGCTCCTCATTGCAATGGGGGCGGGAGTCCTCGCCGGAGCGATCAATGCGATCGTCGGATCCGGCACCCTCCTCACGTATCCGATCCTCCTCGCCGCGGGGTTACCGCCCGTCGTGGCCAATGGCACGAACAACGTCGGCCTTTCGGTCGGCGGAGCGGCCTCGGCCTGGGCGTACCGTGAGGAGCTCCGTCCCCGCATGCGGGTGCTCGCTCTGCCGATGCTCCTCACCGTCTGCGGGGCGGTCGTCGGTTCCTCGCTCGTCGTCCGGCTGCCCCAACGGGTGTTCACCACGATTGTGCCGTGGCTCATTCTTGCGGCGGTCGTCCTTGTCGCCGTTCAGCCGATCATCACCCGCGGACTCGCGCGACGTAAGCACCACCTCGTCGAGGCAGGCAGGGACCTTCCGGCGTGGACCGGAATCCTCGGCATTTACGGCGGGTACTTCGGCGCGGGCCAGGGAATCATGTACATGGGCGTTCTCGGCCTGCGATACGACGCCGACATGCAGCAGGCCAACGGTGCGAAGAACTTGCTCGCAGCCTCAGGGAACCTCATCTCGGCGGTCGTGTTCATCGCGGCCGGCGTCTGGTCCTGGACGTTCGCGCTGGCGATCGGCCTTGGGTCGGTAGTCGGGGGATACGTAGGCGGCCGCTTCGCACGTCGGATTCCCGCGCAGGCGCTGCGGTTCGTCGTGATCGGCGTCGGTGTGTATGCAGCGGCATACCTGTTCATCGCCTATTAGGCTGCTCAGGGATCAAGGGCAGCCCGCCTCGGACGGGCTGCTCGTCGAGGCAGGGGCTGGCGCCCGTGCGGTTGCGGAGGTTCACCCGATGGGGACGATGGGATGCTGAAGCGCGTCATCACCGGGTTCATCGCGCTCGGCTTCCTCGCGATCGCGGCGGTCGGCCTGTTCGCGGGCGGCTGGGTCTGGTCGACATTCGGCTCCCAGGGCTTGGTGAGCGAGTCGATGGGACGACTCACCGGGAGCGCGACGAGTCAGGCAATCGTCATTGACGTGGAGCGCGTTGGCGGCGAGATTCCCTACCTGCCGGTCACAGGCGTCGCCGGCCTCATCGCGACTCCTGCGATCGGGGCCCCGGGCCCGCCGGCGATCTTCGTCGCACAGGCTCCGGCCGAGACCGCGAATGAGTACCTGTCAGGAGCCAGGTACGACGTCGGGCGAATCAACGACGGCGAATGGTCACTGACCTCCGTTCCGGGCTTTCGGGATCTCGATCCACCGCAGGATGCGAACTGGCAGGCGAGCGCGAGTGGCCCTTCTGCCCGGCTGGCGCTCGAGACCGCTACACCGATAACGGTTGTCGTGATGAATGCGGACGGCTCGCCGCCTGTCGATGTGCTGCTCACCCTGCAACTGGCGGTCCCTGATGCCGTGACGATCGCCGTCGTGCTCGGAATCGTGGGCCTCGTCGCGCTCATCATCGGGCTGCTGTTCCTTCGCGCCTGCCTCGGACGCGGGCGGCAGCGAGGCGTCCACGAGGCGACGAGCGCATGACTGAGCCGTCGGAGCGGGTGATCACCCTCCCCAACGCACTGAGCTTTGCCCGCATTCTCGGCGTACCGGTGTTCCTGTGGCTCATTCTCGTGCCGCAGGCGGACCTGTGGGCACTTGCACTGCTCGTGCTCGCGGGCATCACCGACTGGCTCGACGGGGCGATCGCGCGGGCCACCGGTCAGACGAGCAAGCTCGGGGCAATGCTCGATCCGCTTGCCGATCGCCTCTACATCGCCGCCACGCTGCTGGGCCTGGCCGTGCGATCGATCATCCCCTGGTGGCTCGTCGGGCTCCTCGCCCTCCGCGAGCTCATGCTCCTCGCCCTCGTCCCACTGCTGCGAAGGCGCGGACTCCTCGCCCTCCCGGTGACGGTCACCGGGAAGGCCGCCACGTTCTGCCTCATGTGGGGCTTTCCCTTTCTCCTGCTCGGCTCGGTGGGCGGGTCTGTCGGCACCGCCGCCATGGCGTGCGGCTGGGCGTTCGCGCTGTGGGGCACGGGCCTGTACTGGTGGGCCGGCATCGGCTACGTCGTGACGACCCTGCGGATGCCCGCGAAGGCGTGACTAGTCTTTCCACGAAGACACGCGTGTTCCGCGACCAACGGTTGACCTGCACGAGTCGACCGACACGAGAGGACCTGCCATGGTGCCAAACGACCTCCGCTACACCGCGGAGCACGAGTGGGTGCGAATGACCGCCAGCGGCCTTGCCGAGTTCGGGATCACCGACTTCGCGCAGGCGGCGCTCGGTGACATCGTCTACGTGAGCCTCCCAGCTGTCGGTGACGTGCTCGCAGCGGGTCGAACCTGCGGCGAAGTCGAGTCGACGAAGAGCGTGAGTGACATCTACGCACCGGTCGACGGTGCCGTGGCCGAGCGCAATGAGGGCTTGGACGATGCTCCCGAGACCGTCAATGCCGATCCCTACGGAGCGGGCTGGCTCGTGCGGGTGTCGGTCGACGGGGGCGAGGTTCTCGAGGGGCTCCTGAGCGCGGCCGAGTACGAGGCGCTCATCTCGGCCTCCTAAGTGCTCCCCCTTCATGCCCAAGCGCGCCGGTTGAGCCGTGATTCGCGCGCGACAGGGTAGATTCAGCACATGAACGAGTGCGTCTCGTGCGGACAGCCGATCGAGGGACAGGGCAGGCTCTGTGCGTCCTGCAGTACGCCGGTCGACAAAGGGCTCGAGCACACCGGGGCCATAACGGCCATCACCGGGACCCTGGGCCAGGGAAGTTCCGGCCACCTCAGTCCCGTGGGCTCGGGGCACGGGGGGTCGCTCGCATCCGGATCCGCCATGCTGATCGTGCTCCGTGGCCCCGGCGAAGGCACCGAATTCCCCCTCGAGGCCCGTGCTGATCTCGTGACGGTCGGCCGTTCGCCGAACGCCGATGTCTTCCTCGACGACGTCACCGTGAGCCGCCACCATGCCGACATCCGACGCGGGGCGCAGGGCTGGAGCATTCGCGATGCGGGGAGCCTCAACGGCACCTACGTCAACCGCAGGCGAGTCGAGGACCACCAGCTCGGCGGCGGCGACGAGATCCAGATCGGCAAGTTCCGGTTCGTCTTCCTGGTCGGGGTTGAGACCGGTCGATGAGTCAGCCTGCAAGCAGCCGGGTCGTCGGGACCCTGAGCATCGGCGAGGTGCTGAGCCTGCTCAAGCGCGAGTTCCCCGACATCAGCATCTCCAAGATCCGATTCCTGGAGGCCGAGGGCCTCATCGCGCCTGAGCGCACCGCGTCCGGCTACCGCAGGTTTGCCGAGCGCGATGTGCTCCAGCTGCGAAGCGTCCTGACGATGCAACGGGATCAGTACCTGCCCCTCAAGGTGATCCGCGAGCAGCTCGAGGACGGCGCCGACGAGTCGGCGCCCGTTGCCGGCACGGGCCTGCGACCGGACGACTTCCGGCCCGGTGCAGGGCGGGTCCGGCTAACCCGGGCCGAGTTGGCGGAGCAGGTCGGCCTCCCTGAGCCGAGCATCGCCCAGCTCGAAACCCAGGGGCTGGTGTGGGCCTCCCCTGCCGGGCACTACGACGAGGACGCCCTCGCGATCGCGACGGTGATCGCACGGCTCACCGGGTTCGGGGTCGAACCCCGACATCTGCGCTCGTTTCGCGTCGTGGCCGACCGTGACAGCGGCCTCCTCGAGCAGATCGCCAAGCCCTATGCCAGGCCCCGGGATCCGGATGGCCAGGCCCTGGCCCAGGAGACCGTCCGGGAGCTCGCCGCCCTGTTCATCCAACTGCATGCCACTTTGCTGCGAGCGGAACTGGTTCGCGGCAGCAAGGGGTAGGGGTTACCCTTGAAGCGTGCAGTCCCTTGACGTTGTAGGCGTCCGAATGGAGATGCCCTCGAACAATCCGATCGTGCTCCTGCGCGAGAAGGATGGCGAGCGGTATCTGCCGATCTGGGTTGGTGCAGTGGAGGCCACCGCGATTGCCTACGCCCAGCAGGGAGTCGTGCCGCCGCGTCCGCTCACCCACGACCTGCTCCGCGACGTCCTGGCGGCCGTCGGAGCCCCGCTGGCGGAGGTGCGCATCACCGCTCTCAAGGACGGCGTCTTCTACGCATTGCTCGTGTTCGAATCCGGCATCGAGGTCAGTGCCCGACCCTCGGATGCCATCGCACTGGCATTGCGTACCGAGGTCCCGATCTTCGGGGCCGAGGAGGTTCTCGACGAGGCAGGGATTGAATTGCCCGGCGAGGAGCCCCAGGAGGAGGAGGTCGAGAAGTTCCGCGAATTCCTCGACCAGATCTCGCCGGAGGACTTCCAGTAGCGAGAAGGCCCGGGAGCGTGGCGAACTCCAACCCTCAGCCTGAGGTCCAGACTTCGGTCCCCGCCGCGCCCGTGTGTCGGATTGACCCGTCCCCTTGGCCCTTCGTAACGTCAGCACTGCAAGGTTTCGACGCGGCACCCCTTCCCCGGGTCTCGTCAACGTACCGAGGAGGCTGCTTGTGAACGCTGATCGTCCGGTCGTCGCCCAGAATCCGCAGGGCGCGCTGTTTGACGATGCGGAGCTTCGGCCCCTTCCCGCCGGCATCGGCTACCGGGGACCGATCGCCTGCGCGGCAGCGGGCATCACATATCGCCAACTCGACTACTGGGCCCGCACGGGCCTCGTCGAGCCTACGGTTCGGGCAGCCGCCGGCTCCGGTAGCCAGCGTCTCTACGGTTTCCGCGACATCCTCATCCTGAGAATCGTCAAGCACCTCATCGATACCGGGGTGAGCCTGCCGAATATTCGGGCCGCCGTCGACCACCTCGCGACCCGTCCGGGCGAGGACCTCGCCCGCATGACCCTCATGAGCGATGGCGCGACGATTTATGAATGCCGGAGTGCCGACGAGGTTATCGATCTCGTTCGCGGCGGTCAGGGCGTGTTCGGCATCGCGGTCGGGAGTGTCTGGCGAGAGGTTGAGGGCACGCTCGCAACGCTCCCGGGGGAGCAGCCGGACGGTGACACGGTCGCGCCCATCTCGGCGAATGATGAGCTGTCCACTCGCAGGGCGCGTCGCGCCGCAGGCTGATCGCCGGTAGTATTGGAGCGCTGATGGACCCCGGTCGGGAGAGCGTTGCGCACCCCATGCGCAGCCGCCGAAGGAGCAATTCTCCCCGATAATCTCTCAGGCTTGCGGACCGGTCGGGGTAGGCGCCTCTGGAAGGCGGGAACTGCCGGCTAGATGGCGATTCCCCACCGACGGGGAAAGCCGCGACGCAACCAGCGTCGAGGTGAATCTCTCAGGTCGCAGGATGCTGCGGGCAACAGAGGGGGAGAGCAGTCCGCGAATGCGCGGCTGACTTCGCTGGTGCGCCCGCACCCCGTCAGAGGGATCATCGATGACCACTAACCTGCCGGCCGGCCCGAACCTTTCCGCCGACTTCGCGGCCCGGCATATCGGGCCCGACGACCCCTCGATAGCGCGCATGCTCGAGGCGATCGGGTACGCATCCCTCGACGCGCTCACTGAGGCTGTCGTGCCGGATGCCATCAAGTGGCGGTCAGCGCTCCAGATCCCCGATGCGATCAGCGAGCGTGGGGCGCGCGAGGAACTCCAGGCCCTCGCCGGACGCAACTCCCAGTGCGTGAGCATGATCGGCCTGGGGTACAGCGATACCCAGACCCCCGGGGTCATCGTTCGCAATGTGATCGAGAGCCCGAGCTGGTACACCGCCTACACCCCGTACCAGCCGGAGATCTCCCAAGGCCGGCTCGAGGCGCTCCTGAACTTTCAGACGATGATCGAGGATCTCACCGCCCTTCCGGTGGCCGGGTCCTCGCTGCTCGACGAGCCGACCGCGGCGGCCGAGGCCATGACCCTGTGCCTGCGCAGCGTGAAGCGCGACGTCCATCGGTTTCTCGTCGATGCCGACACCCATCCGCAGACGCTGGCCGTCCTCGCGACTCGAGCCGAGCCGATCGGGGTTGAACTCGTCGTCGCCGACCTGGGCAATGTGGGCGAGTCGGGCCTTCCTGAGGGCGACTTCGCCGGGGTCCTCGTCAGCTACCCGGGAACGAGCGGCCGCATTCGCGATCCGCGACCGGTCATCGACGCTGCGCACGAGCGGGGCGCACTCGCCGTGTTGGCTGCAGACCTCCTTGGCCTCACCCTGCTCACGCCCCCGGGGGAGATGGGTGCCGACATCGTCGTGGGCTCGGCCCAGCGGTTCGGGGTGCCGCTCGGCTTCGGTGGCCCGCATGCCGGCTTCATGTCGGTTCGCGCCGGCCTCGAGCGGAGCATGCCGGGCCGACTCGTCGGCGTGAGCGTCGATGCCGACGGTGCACCCGCGTATCGCCTTGCGCTGCAGACGCGCGAGCAGCACATTCGCCGGGAGAAGGCCACGAGCAATATCTGCACCGCACAGGTGCTGCTCGCCGTCGTCGCCTCGATGTATGCCGCGTACCACGGCCCGGCTGGACTCACCGGGATCGCGCGCCGCGCCCATCGGCATGCAGCCGTGCTCGCGGCTGGGATCGTCTCATCCGGGGGAGCGGTGCATTCGGCCGACTTCTTCGACACGGTCCGGGTGAGCACCCCGGGACTCGCGCATGACGTCGTGGCCGCGGCCCTTGCCCGCGGCGTGAACATCAGGCTCGTCGACGAGGACACCGTCTCGATCTCGGCTGACGAGCTCACGGTCGCCTCGCATGTCGAGGACTTCTGGGCCGCGTACGCCCTCGTGTCCGGCGAAGCTGCCAGCCTGAGCTTCGCGTCGGTCGATGCAGGGCTACCCGCCGATGCGGGCCTGCCCGAGGCCCTGCGGCGCACCTCGCCGTTCCTCAGCCACCCGGTCTTCAACGACCATCACAGCGAGACATCCATGCTGCGGTACCTACGCCGACTCGCCGACCGCGACATCGCGCTCGACCGTTCGATGATCCCGCTCGGCTCGTGCACGATGAAGCTGAACGCGACGACCGAGATGGAGCCGATCACCTGGCCCGGGTTCGCTTCGATCCACCCCTTCGCTCCGCTTGATCAGGCCCAGGGCTACCTCGAACTCATCGCACAGCTCGAGTCGTGGCTTGTCGATATCACGGGCTACGACGCCGTGACCCTTCAGCCAAACGCCGGGTCGCAGGGCGAGTTCGCGGGACTGCTCGCGATCCGTGGATACCACCGCTCGAGGGGCGACGGGTCAAGGAATGTCTGCCTAATCCCGAGCAGTGCGCACGGCACGAATGCCGCGTCGGCCGTGATGGCCGGGATGCGAGTCGTCGTCGTCTCGTGCGATGCGCATGGCAATGTCGATCTTGCGGACCTCCGGGCGAAGATCGACGAGCATCGCGCTGTGCTCGCTGCGCTGATGATCACCTACCCCTCGACCCATGGCGTGTTCGAGTCGGCTGTCGCCGATATCTGCGTGATGGTGCACGACGCCGGCGGGCAGGTCTACGTCGATGGCGCGAACCTCAATGCCCTCGTTGGCCTGGCGAAGCCGGGAACATTCGGGGCTGACGTCTCGCACCTGAACTTGCACAAGACCTTCTGCATCCCGCACGGTGGCGGCGGTCCCGGGGTCGGTCCCACCGCCGTCCGCGAGCACCTCGCGCCCTTCCTGCCCTCTCATCCCCTCCGACCGGAGGCAGGTCCCCTCGGCCGCGGCCACCGCGATGGGGGAGTGGGTCCGGTGAGCGGCGCCCCATGGGGGAGTGCCGGAATCCTGCCGATCCCATGGGCCTATATCCGGATGATGGGCCCGGATGGACTACTGAAGGCCACCCAGGTGGCGATTCTCGGGGCGAACTACATCGCCCACCGGCTCGCCGACCACTACCCCGTGCTGTACACGGGTGCAGGTGGCCTCGTGGCCCACGAGTGCATCCTCGACGTCCGCGGGATCACGGCGGCCACCGGCGTCACCGTCGACGACATCGCCAAGCGACTCATCGACTACGGCTTCCATGCGCCAACCATGTCGTTCCCGGTGGCCGGCACCCTCATGGTTGAGCCGACCGAAAGCGAGAACCTCGCCGAGCTCGACCGGTTCATCGAGGCGATGGTGTGCATCCGTGCCGAGATCGACCGCGTCGCCTCGGGGGAGTGGCCCGCAGACGATAGTCCGCTGCGCAATGCACCGCATACGGCCGACTGCCTCATCGGGGAGTGGGATCACCCGTACCCGGCGCGTCTGGCTGCCTACCCGATTGAGTCGCTGCGCCGCGACAAGTACTGGGCGCCGGTGCGCCGCATCGACGGTGCGTACGGAGATCGCAACCTTGTCTGCTCGTGCCCGCGGCCGGAGGAGCTCGCGGACGCCTAGCAGCCGTGCACGATGCTGGCGACGGGTGCCATGCGTGCCATGCGTGCGAAGCGTGCGACGCGTGCCATGCGTGCGAAGCGTGCCATGCGTGCGAAGCGTGCCATGCGTGCGAACCGTGCGATCAGGCGAGCGGTTCGGCGCAGCCGCTCGCCTGCGAGCGCAGGGCGGCGTCGAACACGCGGTGGGAGTCGAGGGCCTCGCGGGGGGTCGCGGTGCCGAACCTCGAGCCGAGCTCACCCTCGCGCTCGGCGAGGTAGGACGCCCACATCTGCAGCAGTGCATCGGCGAAGCCGAATTCGAAGATCCCGCCAGAGATCATGGGCCAAGCGGAGACATTGCCGGGCTGCAGCTGCTCCCACACCTGCTCGCCGTCGCGCCGGGTGAATCGGTCGAGGGTAGTCGGGGTGCGAGTGCTGAAGCGGACTCCGCCATCCATCCCGAGCGCCTCGAAGGACCAGGAGTTCATGTTGCCCGGGGCGATGCGCCGGGTTTCCCAGAGCATCGAGAATCCGCGGCTCGAGGCGGAGGCTGGGACGCGGTTGGCGAGGAGGGCGTTGTCCCAGGTATCGCAAGCGACGGTGCCGCCATCGGCGGTCGGTCGGGTCGTGACAATGTCATCGAGCAGGGCATACACGGACGATGGCAGGTAGCCAAGGCGCAGGGGCACGTGGGCGACATGCATGCCGAGGTCGCCCATCACCCCGATCTCGCCGCATGTCTCGGCGCGACGCTTCCAGTTGATCGGCTTGCCGCGGTCGATGTCGGACGAGTGCGCGAACTGCGACCGGACGTCGATGATGTCGCCGAGTGCGCCGGATGCGGCGTAGGAGATCGCACGCAGGGCGCCGGGGAAGAACGGCATCTCGCTCGACACCCGGACGAATGAGCCGGATTCGTCGATTGCTGCGACGATGCGCTCAGCGGCGGCAAGGTCGATGCCGAAGGGCTTCTCGCCGAGGAAGTCGCGGCCGGCCTTGGCTGCGGCGATGTAGAGCTCCTCGTGGAGGTTGTGCGGGACCGCGAGGTAGAGGACGTCGATCGAGTCGTCGTCGACGAGGGCACGCCAGTCGTCGGCGAAGGTCGTGCAGGTGGCAACCGACCCGAACCACTCGCGTGCCGCGGGATTGGGATCAGCGACCGCGACCACCTCCGGCCGGACCGGATGATCGACAAGGTGCAGCCACCGGCCGCACAGTGCCGCGAGCTCGCGGCCCATGAGCCCGCCGCCGACGACTCCGATCCGCACCGGGCGCGGGGTCATGAGGCAGCGGCCAGGATCGCGAGCGCGCCCGCGGCATCGACCCCGTCATGGAGCATCGCCATGAGCGCGCGGGTCATGCCGGCGGGGTTCGGATGCTGAATAATGTTGCGCCCGTACACGATTCCGGATGCACCCTGCGCGAGCACCGCTTCTGTCCGACGGAACAGTTCCTCGTCGGCGACCCGCCCGCCGCCGCGCACGAGCACCGGGATGCCGGTCGCGATCCTGATGACCTCGTGGTAATCGTCGGGGTTGTCGGTGGGGTCGGCCTTGATGATGTCGGCGCCGAGTTCGACGGCCTGGCGTACGAGCGGCACGATCTTGCTCACGTCGCCGTTCACGCCGTAGCCACCGGTGCCGGAGTCCTTCATGACGAGCGGCTCGACCATGAGCGGCATGTTGTAGCGCTCGCAGTCTTTCTTCGCCTCGAGCACCGCGCGGATGCAGGCCTCGCGCACGCGGGGCTGGCCGGGCAGGTCGAAGAGGTTCACGACCACGCAGGCTGCGTCAAGGCGCACGCCCGCGAGGCCAGGCTCGGGAATCGTGAGGTCGAACATGTGGTCGGGCAGGGGGCTGCCGTAGACATTGGCGATGTCGGTGCGAAGCACGAGCGCCGGGCGCTCCCTGCCGCCGCGGCCCTGGAGCAGCCGGGCCTGGCCGACGGTGAGCTGGATGGCATCGGGAGCTGCCTCGATGAGGGTGTCGACTGCGGACCTGAGGTCCTCGATGCCGGGCAGGAATGCGGCCTCGCCGAAGAAGCCGTGATCGACTGCGATGTCGAGGCAACGACCGGAATCGGGGTTGAACAATCGGTTCATGCGGGCGGCAATGTCTGACACGTGCTGCTCCTTTCCTATCGGAATCGTTAGTGTATTGAGCGAATGACATCGATGTCTTCGGCTGCAGACTCCTTGCAGCCTGCTCGCAGAATGGAGTCGGGCCATGGGCGCGGACATCCTCGTCGGGGTCGATGTGGGCACGACGTCGGTGAAGGCCGTGGCCGTCTCGCTCGCGGGCCAGGTGCTCGCGTCGGCATCGCGACCGACGCCGTGGCGCCGAAATGGAGCGCACGCCGACATCGATCCGCGCGAGCTGGCCGACGTCACGATCGCCGTCTGCGCGGAGGCGGCGGCCGATGAGCGACTCGGATCACCCGGTGAGCACGTCGTGCGGGGGATCGGAGTCACCGGGATAGCCGAGACCGGCGCGCTACTCGACAGCGCCGGCAACCCGTGCGCCCCCGCCCTCGCGTGGTTCGACCCGCGCGGTGATGTCCAGGCATTGCGCGATCGGATCGACCGCACGGAATTCCAGCGGGCCACCGGGGTCAGGCTCAACTCCAAGCCCTCGATTGCGAAGATCATGTGGCTGCAGCGCAACATCCCCGGTGCCGATCGGGCCGTGCGTCACCTGTGCGTGGGTGAGTGGATCGTCAGGGCACTCGGAGGCGACGAGGTCACCGAGTCCTCCCTCGCGTCACGCACCGGACTGTTCGACGTCCATGAGCGCACGACCTGGCAGACGGCGACCGACATCGTCGGCCCACTCATGCCCGAGCGCCATGTGTGGGCGGGGGAGCGGGTCGGCACTGCCTCGGGGGATGTGCCGCAGGCGCTGCGAGGTGCGGCGCTCACGGTTGCCGGCCACGATCACCAGACGGCAAGCCTCATCGCCGGTGCCTGCCGCGATGGCGCGCTCTTCGACTCGATGGGCACCGCCGAGGCCCTCATCCGCACGGTTGCCCGCACGCTCACGCGTGATGAGATGCAGCGTCTGACCGACCTCGACATCTCGGTGGGCTGGGGTGTCCTGCCCGGCCATCAGATTCTCCTTGCGGGCCGCCTCACCGGGCTGTCGCTCGAACGGGTCTCGTCGCTCCTCGGAGCTACCGACCGCGCCTCGCGGCTCGCGCTCGGTGTGCAGGCGCTGAAGACGGAGCGCGGGGCGATGTCACCCCGCATCGAGCAGGTGGACAACGAGTCCCTGTCGATCACCGGGATCACCGATGGCGTGACCCCCGGGCTCATGTGGCGCGTCGCGGTCGAGGACCTCACGCGAATCGTCGATGAGCCGCTGGGCCAGATGGACGAGGCGGTCGGCCCGCGCCTTTCTTCGGTCGTCGCCGGCGGCTGGATCCACAACGCGATGGTTGCTGATGCGAAGCAGCGCCAGCTAGGTGGCTACCGGGTGAGCGAACTCGAGGAGCCGGGTGCGCTCGGCGCCGCGTTCCTCGGCGGGGTTGCCGCTGGGCTCCTTCGCCGGCCGGACTCAGGAGGCGTGGCGCATTGGCTCGATTAGCCGGTGAAGTGCTCGGCCGGGTAGCCGGCGGCGAGCAGTGCCGCCACGACCCGCTCATCATCGTCGATGACGAGGTGCATGGCCGTCGGCCCGCCGAGGCTCGCGAGCGCCTCCACCTTGAACTGCGGGGCCGGACGGTAGTCCCGATCAGGCCGCAGGTAGACCGGCAGGCCTGCGATGCCATTGGACTCAAGCCACGTGATCGTGGCAGCGCGCGTGTGCTCTGGACGTCCTGACAGCAGGACGCACGGGTTCAGCTGGCGCAGCTCAATCAGGCGTTCGATGCCTGCCGCTATTGGCGCGTCATCGCCGAGCGTTGCGAAGAAGGATGCCCAGTCCCGCGGTTTCGCGGCGAGGAAGTGCTCGCGGTGGTGGCCGTCGGAGAGGACGCCATCAATGTCGAAGACGACGGTCGCGGCGGAGCCCATGCGGGCGAACCTAGCCGTTTCGCCCAGATCATGCCCAGTCGTCCCGTCGGGGTCACGGTGAATTGACATAATGCACATTATCGGCGGTTTGTGACTGCCGCGGTTGTCCCGAGTCCGGTCAGTGACGCATGCAATACTCGCGGTCCTAGAGGAAGCAGGATCGACCCCATGGAACTCAACCGCCGCCGACTCCTCGGCATGTCTGGCCTTGTCGTCGCTGCGTCCGTAGTCCCGATGAGCGCCGGATGCGCGTTCATCCGTGATGATGACGGACTATCAGCCTTGGCTGCAGATTTCGACGGATCGATCCTGCTGCCGAACGATCCCGGCTTCGCCCTTGCGGCATGGCCAAACAACGCGAACTATGCCGGGGTAATGCCCAAGGCCGTGGCCATTTGCGTCAGCACCGCTGACATCAGTCGATGCATCAGTTGGGTGCGTGACACCGGCAATGAGTTTGCCATCCGATCCGGCGGTCACAATTACGCGGGCTTCTCGACGACGACGGGTCTGCTCGTTGACGTGCGTTACATGAATGCCGTGACATTCGACCCTGGCACCGGAATCGTTCAGATCTCCGCTGGTGCGAACAATCAGGAGGTTGCCGAGTGCCTTCGTCCGCATGGAGTCTCGTATCCGGCCGGCCGCTGCCCGACAGTCGGTATCGGTGGGCTCGTTCTGGGCGGCGGTTGGGGCTTTTCCGCGACGCGTCACGGGGCCACCTGCGACTCCCTCGTTGCCACCGATGTGGTACTTGCTGACGCCTCAGTGGTGACCGCAACGCTCGAGTCGAATACCGACCTGTTCTGGGGTGTGCGGGGTGCTGCCGGCGGGAATCTCGGAGTGAGTAGCGGTTTTTCACTCAAGACGTACGCGGCGCCCAACGTGACCGTGTTCAACCTCTCGTGGCCTGCCGTGAAGCAAGTCGAGCTCATGGATGCACTCCAGTCCATGCAGATCGATCACCCGACGGACCTGTCGACACGCTCGAAGATCGTCATGACGGTCGCCACGTCCAATCCAACCCTCGAGCAGTTGTGCGTGACCACAACGGGCCTCTATTGGGGGTCAAAGGCCGATTTCATGGAAATCCTTCAGCCAGTGCTGGCCGTCGCGAAGCCGGTCCCTGACGGCGACCAGACGGGCGTACCGCGAAGCGAGCGCTCCGGTCCGGTGAAGCGGGAGGGGTCCATCTTGGAACTGGGCTACTGGGAGGGGCGGGACTATCTGGCAACCAATGATCCGCAGGGTCTTTACGTGTCGAAGAACAGCTTCCTCGGGGAGCGCATGAGCATCGAGGGACTGAACGAGATGATCTCCTGGATGAGGCGTTGGCCAGGCGGTTCGCTGGCGCAGTTGAACATGGGGCTGATGTTCGCCTTCGGTGGGGCAGTCCGCGACCTGCCGACCGACGCGATGGCATACGTCCATCGTGACTCGAACTTTCTGTTCCAGATAGAGCCGGAATGGACGCCAAGGGACTCCCCCGAGACAGTGGCCGCCATGACCTCGTGGATGGCTGACTACTGGGCGGCCATGCAGGCGTACATGCTCCCCCAGTCCTACCAGAACTTCCCTGATCGCAGCCTCGTTGACTTCGCCAGCGCTTACTACGGGACGAACCTTCCCCGGCTTCAGGAGGTGAAGCGCGCCTACGATCCGGACAACGTCTTCTCATTCGCCCAGAGCATCCCGATCTGATGTGGATGGCCTACCCCTCGCGGCCGATGTGGGCCAATCGTTGACAACCGTGACACCTCCGTCGGCCGTCGATATCGGCCGACGAGTGAGCATCCGAATCGTCGCAGCCGATGGCAGCAGCCGCGACCTCGTCGGAATGCTCACGGACCTGATCACGGTCCGCGGGCGCGATGGATCGGGCATGCCGTTCGACCCGGCCGCCATATCTCACTGGCGCCTCATTCCTGAACGGGCGGCCCGGGCTGGCATGGGTGCACCGTTGAGCGTTCGGGTGCGTGAACTCGAGGCCGCTGCGGCCGCCACCTGGCCCGCTGAGGTGTCAGTGATGTACGGCGATTGGCTTCTACGGGCATCCAGCGGCATCACGCAGCGGGCGAACTCGGCCCTGCCGCTCGGAAAGCCCCCGGGTGCGATCGAGCAGGGCATTGCCCGGGTCATCGAGTTCTCGGGCGCGGAGGGCATCACCCCGGCCATCCAGGTCCCGCTCCCGACCTGCGCCGAACTCGACCAAGTCGTCGGATCACTCGGCTGGGCCGTCCGAAGCGAGAATCACGTGCTCGTTCACGACACCCGCTCGCTGGAGTTGCCTGATCCGGGGCTGGTCATTCGACATGATGGCGAGCCGACCGATGACTGGCAGTCCGTCCAAGGACCCGATGAGGCTGCAAGCATCATGAGGCGATACCCCGCCGACTACGCATCCGTCTGGGTCGACGGACGGGCCGTGGGCGCCGGCCGTATCGCCATCGCAGACGGCTGGGGCATCATCAGCCGGGTGTTCGTCAGCGAGGAGCACCGCGGACGAGGCATGGGCGCGGCCGTCATGCGGGCGCTCGCAGCGACGGCGCAAGGTGCCCGCATCGAGCGGCTCGCGCTGCAGGTGAACGCTGATAACGCCGCAGCGCTCCGGCTGTACGCCCGTCTGGGATTCAGGCGACACCACAGGTATCGTCATTGGGTACTTGCTGAGCAGGAGATCGCCGACTGACCCCGAATTCATCGAGCAGACGAAGGAACCATCATGACCACCAGCCCCGATCCATTCGATGACATCGTCCTCGATGAGAGCTTTATAGCCGGCGGCCCGAGGGAGGCTGCTGCGGATGAGCGGATCGCCAAGGCGTCGCGGATCGCTCGCGGAAACGACCGGCTTGCCGCAGCCGGCGAGATCGCCGACGGCACCGGCAAGCCCGGCAACCGGCGGTTGCGTCGGTCGACCCCGTGGATACTCATGGGCGTCGTTGCCGCGGTCGCAATCGTGGTGGTCGCACTGCTCGTCCGCTGACGGAGCCACGCCGGCTCTTGTTCGAGACGTCAGGTCCCCCGCGACGCGTCCGCTCCCCCGCGAGGCGCCCGGTCCCCCGCGACGCGCCGGATGCCGGCGATGTATTTGAGAGTTCAACTAAAAGTTGTGATACTCAGGATATGGAATCGTTCGATCACCCCCGAGCCGCGCATGAGACCGCACCTTGGAAGCCGGGCGATGCCGCCCTGCCTGCGCTCTTCCTCGGCCACGGCGCCCCACCGCTCCTCGACGACCGGCTCTGGACCGCTGAGTTATCGGCGTGGGCAGCAGGACTCCCGACGCCGGCGGGCATCCTCATCGTCTCGGCGCACTGGGAGCAGGCCCCGGTGAGCCTGTCGGCGACTGC
>WLOY01000046.1 GCA_009699015.1 Actinomycetota bacterium
CCACCGGGCCTTCGGGAGGCGGTCGAGCTCCCCCAACCTCGATCGATGGGCAGGCCCACGGTGGATCTCACGCAGGCACTGTCGCTCATTGAGGGCTTGGACGACGAGAGCCTCAGCAGCAGATTGCGGCCATCACGTGATCGTTCCTGACGTCAATCTGCTCCTTCACGCGATGAATGCGCAGAGCGATCACCATGAGCGAGCCTGGTCATGGTGGTCCTCTGCATGGAGCGGCACTGAGCACATCGGCTTGGCATGGTCTGTGCTGCTCGGATACCTGCGCATCACCACGCACCCTCGGATAATGCCGGTCCCTCAGCCCTTTGACGTCGCCATCAATGATGTGCGGTCCTGGATGAGCGCACCGATCAGCGTGATACTGACCCCGGGCCCCGATCATCTGCACGTCATGGACGCGCTGATGGCGGGTGCGGGCCGGGGCGGTGACCTCACGCCGGATGCGCACCTTGCCGCGCTCGCTGTGGAAAACGGTGGCACTATCTACTCACAGGATGCTGACTTTGCCCGTTTTCACGGGGTGCGCTGGATCGATCCCTGCGCCTAGTCCACCTGCCCGCAGACGGAGGTCGGAGTCGTGGAGCACATGAACGAGCAGCAACTCACATCCGTGGAGAGCACCCTGACATCCGCGTTGCTGGCCTGGTCGGCTGCGAGCGTGGCGGTGGGAGCCGCGCTCGCCGTGGCTGGTCGTGCATCCAAGAGCGATGAGGTGACGGCCTTTGGCCGACAGACCGCCGCGTGGGGTGCCGTCGATGCTCTCATCGCGGGAGCCGGTGTTCTCAGCAGGCGTCGTCGTGGCCCATTGTCCGGCGACGAAGCCGACAAGAAGATCCGGTCATTGCGCACCCTGCTCCTCGTGAATGCCGCTGCAGATGTCGGCTACATCGCCGGTGGTGCTCTCCTGATCGCGCGCGGGCGCAGGGGTCGCAAGACCCTTCGAATGAGCGCGGGTGACGGAGCAGCGATTGCGCTTCAAGGAGCATTCCTGCTTGTCCTGGATCTGTCGCAGGCCCGACAGCTTCCCTGATCAATCGCGCACGTGCAGGGCATTGAGCAGGGCCCACTCGTTCGTTGTGAACTGGGATTCTGCCGAACCGGGAAAGACCCATCGGGCGGAGTTGCGATAATCCCAGTTCGCAATGGCCGCGGCGCAGGCTCCAGGTGTTCGCGCGACCTCCGATCACGCCGCTCGCGGTCCGGTCGCTCATCATGCCGAGCATGAGGCGCAAGCCTGAATTCAACCGGCCGTGGTCAACTTCGCGCCTGTTGCTCTCGTACTGGTGGTCCTTGTGGAACGCCGCCGGCATCAGCCCCTCGATCACATTCGCCTGGGCCAGGGTGCGGCCGGCGAAGACCTCCGCCCTCGTGGGGAGAACGCCGAATCTCTCCGCATTTCTGCCCGAACTCAGGTTGCATACCATCGTGAGGTGTCACTGCATCGCAATTGGACGCAACCAGCGCCGGTCAAAACTGTGCCTAGTGCCGCGCTAATCGTGATTCCGCTCTGCGGAGCAATCTCTTCAATATCTATGCCTTGAACCAAGACTTCGGCGGGCCCAATCGCCAGTCCTGGCTAACAAACTGCCCTAATTGCACTCACCACCATCACAGCAGGGCTGAATGTAAAAGCACCTAGGGCACATGTCTTTACCGCCCCGACGCTCCAGGGCTACGGTCTCGCAGGCCGGACACGCACCCGGGTCACCCATCACCCTTCAAGTATGGCGCGCTGCATTAACGACTTCATGCCCCGCGCCGTGCCCGGGCACACTACGCCTGCGGTGACAGCCAGCCGCTATTCGTGCGCTGCTCGAGGGTTCGTCATAGTCGCCACGTCACTCGAAATCCGTTTCGAGTTCAGCAAAGCGAAGGGGTCCGACAGTTGCACTGACGCCTATAGAAGACAGGTACCGGCGTCCTCAGATCACATGGTGTTGGTGGTGCGCCACTGCCAAAGCAGGGCGGCCAACGTGGCCGCTGCCCGACGAGTTAGCGGTGCCGCGGGCCCCAAGCCAAGCATCCCCTCCAATATCTGACTTCGATGGTGCATGGTTTGCCGGGTAACCCCCAGGCGCTCGGCGGCTGCGACCTTGCTGTCACTACTGAGCAAGGCCAGCAAAGTCGGCATTAAGGGTGGTCGATTTTGCGCGTCATGCTCGAGGACGGGGCCGAGTTCACGAGATACAAATCTCTCGATGTCGCTCACATCATCTAGGTGCGCCAATAGGCGAAGTAACGTAGTGTCCCGCCGAGAAATAGCAATGTGCTTACTTCTGCGAACCGAAGCGTCCGCGACCAGAACCTGAAGGTCATGCAGTTCGCGCACCAAGTCACTCATGGTCCGTTGAGGTTCACCCTCGATTAGAACGCTACCGGGTACTTCGCGACGCACATCACTGGCAAACTGGAAGAGGAGATCTTCAGCTGATCCGGAAGTCCGCAGTGGATCTCGTGCCAGGACCAATACGCCCAGTGCGGTCTCGCTTGCCACGGCAACAACAAAGAACCTGTGCGCAATTCTTTCGACAATCTGGTCCGATGCGGCGCTGTCTCCCGTGATGATCATGAATGCATACGTTGGGCGGCGCGGTGACGGGTCAAGCGCCAATTCTGTTAGGACGCGACGATGTTTCGAGTCAAAGTTGGGAGCCGCCGTAACGAAGTCATTGAGTCGCATGCGTAGGTGCAAGGCGCGGTGACCATCTCCCACAGTGGCAGCGCTGACTATCGCTGCTACCGCACTCGCGGCTGCATCTAAGAGTTCGGACTCGGCAAATGCCGCGTCAGGTACGCGAATCTCGCCGACCGCCCCATGTGAAGTCTGAACTATCCGCGATGTATACGGCTCACTGGGCAAGTTGCTGGTGCCGCTTGACCACACTTCTGACTCGTCTTTGCCTATGAATCCAACCGGCATCCCTACTTCGCGAGCGATTACCTCCAAGATCCCCGGTAGGTCACTTCCGCGCGCGACACCGGCAAGGAGATTGCGGCTAATGACGCTCATCCGACGCAAGCCGGCTACTTCCTTCGAAACGAGCAGTCGGTGCGCCGCTTCGGTTACTTGCACCCAAGGCACCACTTCATGGAAAGCAATAAGCAGTAACTCGCGCGCTCTCGCCGCCTCCACCATCGCCTCGGGTACCTCGGCAAATGGCCGGCCCAACTCAAGTGCTACTCCGGCGACTCTCCGTTCGGCAAGGCCTTCCATATATGCCGCCAATCTATGAGGCGGCTCCCGCACCAGCCCCAAGCCCGTCGTGAGGAGTAGCTCACCGCCTTGGAGCAGTGCGTCGATCTCAAAAATCTCTGAAGTGTGCACCCACCGCACCGGGACATCGAGGTGTCCACTCAGCACCTCGGGGCGCGCCCGGCGCAGGATTGGGAGGGCCAGGAGTTCGCGAGCGGTAGTAACCATGGCGTGACCGTACGGCCATGTACACATCGGAAAACAGTTTTCACATTAGTTTGTCGTTTTGTCAATTGACCCCGGTGTGAATCAGGAACACACTGAACCATCATTTTCCCTGATACCAGTGAGAATTCTTAGGTGTTGATCAATGAGGAGGGTTATGGCAGCCAACTCGGTCGAAAAAGGGGTTCCACTAATCGACCTGACCCCCATGTTTGAAGGCAGTGAAGACGAGCGGACCGCCCTAGCCAAAGAAGTGGACGCCCAACTGCAGCGGGTTGGATTCCTTCTGGTAACCGGGCACGGAATCTCTCCCGACATGATTTCGGCTGCACGAACAGCCGGAAAAGCCTTTTTCGGACTTGCACGTGACACGAAAGCCAAATATGCAACGCAGGTGGGCGGGCGCGGTTGGCTTGCAATTGGCGCGGAGGCAAATGGCTACTCCGAAGGTACTGAAACTCCACCAGACCTCAAGGAATCTTTCATTGTTGGACCCGAAGGGGCTGCTGGCGCTGAAGTTGAAATCGGCTGGTTCATGCCAAATACATGGCCGACCGAGACACCCGAACTCCAGCCGGTCTTGGAAGCCTACTTGGTCCAGATGCGCCTGCTCGCAGACGCCATTCTCGAGATTTGTTCCCTGGCATTGAAGCAAGATGAGGATTTCTTCTCTCAAGCAACAAGAAATCCAAGTTGGTCATTTCAAATCAATTGGTATCCGTCCGTTCGAACTATCGGGCAAGCGGTCGAAGGCCAGTATCGAATTGGTCCTCACACGGACTTTGGCACATTGACGTTACTTGATAGACAGCCAGGAGATGGCGGGCTGCAGATAGATATCGAAGGTGAAGGCTGGGTTGATGCTCCCTACATTCCAGGGGCGCTAGTGGTCAACACCGGAGACCTCTTGGCCAGATGGACCGGCGAGCGATGGAAGTCGAATAGGCATCGGGTTTTGCCGCCGCCCAAGAACTCCCCCGACGAGGAGTTAATGTCTTTGGTTTACTTCTTTGAAGCCGACCCAGAAGCAATAGTTGAACCGCTTGCACCGCCACTTGGACATCGAGGCGACCTGCCTTCCGTGGCAGCTGGTGACTTCATCAGACAACGCTACGACGCCATCACCATGAATTGAACCGAGTTTAAGTTCCACGTCAGCGTCATTTCTTGTCTGCAATCGCCTCCGTCACAATCATCATCCAGGTCAGGAGAACAAAATGGCAACGAACGAGACCAGTTCGACCTCCATGAATAGCGTCGTGGCCGAAGTTCGAGGGGGCACCTACGGCACGAAAATCAATAGCGTGGAGCCGGGTGGAGCCGGATTCATCCCATTAGACGAGCGCCACGGTAAACCGCACTCGCTGTTTTGGACGTGGATGTCGCCCAATCTGGAGTTCACGACCGTATATGTCGGTGTCATCGCCGTGCTGTTCTTCGGCCTCACTATCTGGCAAGGGATCCTTGCGGTTGCCGTCGGGAATCTTCTCGGAAGCGTCGCTCACGGGTTTCTCAGCGCGAGGGGGCCAGCCTTTGGTGTTCCGCAAATGGTCATGTCGAGAATCCCATTCGGCTATCGCGGAAACATCCTGCCGGCTGGCCTGAATACCATCATTGCCGGAATCGGCTGGTTTGCGGTAAACAGCGTGAGCGGCGCTTTCGCCTTGAGCACCCTCACCGGAATGTCGCGGGAGATTTCGCTGGTTCTCGTCGTGGCAATTCAGATAATCATTGCCTTCTTCGGCCATAACTTCATTCAAGCGTTTGAAAGAATCGCCTTCCCCCTCCTCGCCCTCGCTTTCATCCTCGCCATTTTCACCATCGTTCCAAATGCCGATGTGAGTCTCGCCCCAGGCGGCGGCGGCATCGGCGGATTCCTTCTTGCGCTGGGAACGGCCTTCGGATACTCAGCAGGCTGGAATCCATACGCGGCCGATTACACAAGGTACCTATCTCCCGATGCGCCTAAGGTCGCGACTGGAGTGTGGGCCGGACTCGGGGTGTTCGTTTCCTGCACGGTTCTGATGTCACTCGGCGTCGTCTCCGCGACGCTAGTCGCAGCACCGGATGCATCTCCAACAGACGTTTTCACGAGCACCATGCCCTCTGCGATCGCCGCATTTGTGTTGTTAGCAATTGTCATCGGCGGAATATCGGCCAATGCCATCAATATCTATTCAGGATCAATGTCATTCGTTGCCCTCGGTTTCGGTGTACTCCCCGAGCGACTTCGACGAGCCATGGTCGCCCTGATTCTCGGAGCGCTCGGCGGCATCATCGCCTTCATTGGGCTTTCTGATATCTCGCAGTATCAAAATTTCCTATTCGTCATCGCGTATTGGGTAGGGCCATGGCTCGGAGTCGTCTTCGCTGACTGGTTCCTGCGTAGGCGTAATCGCATCGATGGGTTCTTGTTCGACAAGAAGCACAACCCTTGGGCGGGTTTTCTCGCTATGGCACTAGCCATGATTCTCTCGATTTGGCTATTTTCAAATCAGGTTCAATTTGTAGGTATTGTCCCGACGGCAATCCCGGAGTTCGGTGACGTTGCCTTTGAATTCGGCTTCATCTTTGCGATCATTTTCTACGCCATTCTCTTCAAGTTCCAGCGTGAGCGCAGAGACGAGAAAATGGTCCTGCCCACTCCGTGAATTAGCCGCACATCCATATGGAACTGGACACACACCTAAGGAACAAGAGTGGATGACGCAACCGCATACGCCGCAGCACTAGCATCCGCCCGGCAGGGCATGGCCGAGGGTGGTATCCCTATCGGGGCCAGCCTTATGGTCGATGGTGAGTTAATCACGGTAGGGCGCAACATGCGGGTGCAACTTGATAGCGCCATCCATCACGGCGAAACCAATTGCATCGAGAATGCCGGGCGCCAGCCGGCAAGGGTGTACGCCCGCTCCACGATCTTCACGACTTTGTCACCTTGCTTCATGTGCGCGGGCACCATCTTGCTTTATAAGATCCCTCGGGTCGTGATCGGCGAGAACGAGAACTTTCAGGCCAGCGAAGACCTCCTGCGCAGTCACGGCGTAGAAGTCGTCGTGCTTGATGACGCTGAAACCAAGACCATGTTCAAGAATTGGATCGAAGCGAACCCGCGCCTGTGGAACGAAGATATCGGCGAGGAGGACTAGAGCGTGTCTCCGAACTCATGCGGTGAGCCACCGGACGATTGAGTCGAGGACCAGGCCGCGGTAGATCCAGGCACACGGTCGGTGACGACCTCGGCTGAGACGTCATGTGCCATCAGCGACGCGGGGGAAAGTGCCTGGGCGAGGCGCTATTCCCTGTGCTCGCATTCGTACATGTCGACCGACTGGCCATGCTGGTCCACCGCCAGGTACTCCCGCCGCCGCGGTCGCCGCTTCGGAGATCACGTCCGTGAGCGACGCGAGGCCGTCGAAATAGCCACTGCTGTTCGTCGCCAGCGCCCTGCTGACGGGCGGTACGAATGACGTGGCCTCGTTGCGACGTCCAAGGGTGCCGTGAATCAGCGCACGGCCAGTGCGCCCGTGGCCATCGGCGAACGGATGGAATCTCCAACTGGGCGTGGACCAGACCGGCCTGGACGCCCGCTGGACAGTCGGCGTCGCACGGATTGGAGTTGTTCCCTCCGAGCCAGTTCTGCGTGGTTCGGACGACTCCACCCAGTTCAGGGCTAGGCGACCTGTCCATGAGTGCGCGATGCAGCGCTCGGACTTGATCGGCATTCGTTTCTCGCACCTTGGCAATGCCGTCGACAGCCTTCCGCATCGCCTCAATGTCGTGAGCCGATCGTGAGGCCTTCGTTCTTCGAACATGCGACTGCCTCAGCTCGAAGGAGAAGAATCACGCGCTCCGACAATCCAGGATTCCGATCAGCCGTCGAGTTGGATCTGCCATACTCGCGAAACCATTCAGGGCCAAGGTCGACTCGTATCCCCTGTCCACCAACCTGTTCGGTTCCAGTGACGGATCGAGGTTCGCAATGAAAACTCAGCGGGACGAGACTGCCCCCGGGACACCTCCCCCCGACACGAACCAGATGAATGCATCCTTCGAGATTCCGCGCCACCTGCTCGAACAGATCGCTGCCGGGCGTTGCATCGCGTTCGTGGGCGCGGGTTTCTCCGCACCGACAGTGCCCGCCTGGAAGGTGCTCCTTCAGCAGCTCGCAGAGCGCGCCGAGCTCGATACGGACACCTCGGAATGGGTCGAGGCGCTGGTTTCCCAAGGCGGTCACCGCGACCTCGAGGCTGCCGCCCAAGTGCTCCAAACGACGATGGGGCCGCAGTTCGACATCGCCCTCGCCGACATCCTCAGCGAGGAAGGCGCCGCAGAGCGAATCAAGGAACGGCTCCGGCTGCTTGCAGGCATCCCCTTCGACGCAATCCTCACGACGAATTTCGACCTCTTCCTCGACGGCGAGGTGCCAGGACCCCACGCCTACCAGCGCGTGCTGCGCGACCCACCGCACCGATGGTGGGAGCCCCGCTTCTGGAATGGCACCCAAGGCGCACCGATCGTCAAGCTGCACGGCGAGGTCGGGCCGGTCGGTGACGCCGTGGTGTTCACCCAGCGCGACTACCGAGAACGGCTCTACTCCAGCCCGGCCTACATGACGTTCCTTAGATCGCTGTTCGCGACGCGCACCGTCCTGTTCATCGGAGTGTCGTTCACAGATGCCTACCTCAACGAGCTCCGCTCCGAGGTACTAGCGATGCTCGACCAAGACGGGGGCGACGAGCCGGTTGCGTACGCGATCCTCAGCGACGTCCAGCCGCACCAGGTTCGCTATCTGCGCAGCCACGAGGGCCTGGGAGCAATCAGCTTCGACACGGCAGAGGGCACGGACTGGAGCGGCTTCGAGGCGATCCTGAGTGCGATCCACGACGCGACCAATCCCCGCGCGCAGCTCGGCCAAGCGATCGCAGACCGCACGATTCTGTGGGTCGACCCCGAGTCGGACGACACCGTCGACGGAGCGCGCCTCCTCGCCTCCGCCGCGGCATACGCGGGGGGTTCGACGCGCGTGCTCGCCGTGCGTACCGCCGACGAAGCGCTTTCCGCTATCCGCGAGCATGGCGCCGACCTGCTCGTCCTCGACTGGCCGGTGGGCGAGACAGTGCTCACTGCAATGCGAGCGGAGGACCTCCGGGCACCAGCCATCGTGTTCGCCCGATCAGCGCGGGAACAGGGCGTGCGTCGAGCGGCGCTGGCACTCGGCGCAACTGACACGATCGCCGACTGGCCCGACCTATTTCGCGAGATCGAGCGAGTGCTCGGGCCCCCATAGCCATCCATCTTGCTCCTCGAACACCTCGGCCGGCGCTTCCAGCAGCAGATCTTGCGCAGCCGGCTTTTGATTCCGGCTGATTCGGAACTTCACGCTCAAGCACGCCCGTAACCCCTCCCCTGCCTTAGCCGGGGTGTGAAGGCACTGATCCCGGAGCAGACCGACCAGCAAGCGCACCGCAAGAACAATGGCTCCGCCGCGGTCACGGGCCAATCGGCGGTCGGCGAGCGCGTCGTTGTCCCGGTTCCGCTGCGCGCCATCCTCCCGGCCTCCTCGCCCGAGCCGATGCCCCGCGGCCCGATGGCTTCTCTTGCCCCATCACGACTCGGGTGGCCCGCCGACCCTCGACTCCTTGGTATCCGCGCCCCTCGGCCCCGACGGATGGAACGTCATCAACGGAGGGCTCATCGCCGCGCGACAAGCATCAGACGAAACGATCAGACCCGTCTCAGTTGATGTTGACGCAGAGGGCTGCAGCGACACGTTCACCGGGAGCGGCAGGCCACTCTGCCGGGCGCAACCTCGAGGACTAGTGCTGCGGACTGCGCCCACGATGTGGGAACAACCACGTCTGCCTTCTGTTGTGGCTCGGTGCCGGGATCCGTTGGGTACAAAGCGGTTCATAGCACCGCTAGCGAAGGGCGCCGGCCACGCGGGAGTGTTGCACGTCGGTTATTGTGATCGCGATTTCACGGTTGGATGTCGCGGCCGTCACCACGATCCTGCTGCGCGAGGAGCCCCATGCCGTCCACGGGATCGGTGATCAATCGCAAGGCACTGATCCGGTCACTGATCGCGATGGGCCTGCTCATGCCGGGCATCCTGCTCTTCCCGCTCGGCATCAGCCTCGCCATGTGCCTGTTCACCTACGGCGTGATGCTCGGCTTCCTCGTCGCGCTGCTCATGGACCTCCGCCGGGCATTGCTGATGGTCGGCTCCTTTACCGTGGCCAACCTCATCGCCTACGCCGCGTCACCGCATCCGCTCCTCGCGGCTCTGGTGATGGCGGGGGCCGTCCTCGTCTATGGACTCACCCTTCGCGTGGGCCTGGCCACCTTCATCGTGGTGGCACCGATCTCGGTCGCGTTCACGATCGCTCAGCCGCCGACCGTCCTGCCGCACAGCAGCGTGGCGGCGAACATGCTCGTTCTGGGGGCCGTATGCATCGTCGCCGGGCTATGGGGCACAGCGGCCGGCACGGTGATCGGACGCAAGGTGCCGCACCCGCCGCTGACACAGATGCCGTGGCGCTCGACTTGGGTGTACACCGGTTCGTTGACGCTGGTGTGCGGAGTCATCGCGTTGGTCGTGGGCCTGACGAAGTTCCAACAGGACGGCGCCTGGGTTCTGCTGACTATCCTGATCGTCGCGCAGCCCGGAGTGCGCCGCACCTGGCGGAAGGCAGGGGCTCGAGTGCTCGGCACTTTCGTCGGATTCGGCGTGGCGCTTGTGGTCGGCATCCCGCTGAACGGGCACCCGTTGATGCTGACGCTCGCCGCCATCCTCCTTTTTGGCATCGCTGCCTACCTCATGCTGTCGGGCCGGCCGTACTGGCAGTTCGTCACGTTCCTGACCCCCGGTGTCGTGCTGGTCGTCGGGGCGTCGTCGAATATCTTCACGACGGACATCAATCGCGCGTGGAGCACGATCGTGGGCACCGCGCTCGCTGTGGGCGTGCTGATCGTCCTCGGCGCGATCGGCATTCAGGATCGGGAAGAGAAGGCTCAGTCGCTCGGTCACTGATGTTGGAAGCTGGAACGTACAGCTCCTCGATGGTGGAAGTGGCCAGGGACGGGGTCGAACCGCCGACCTTCCCATTTTTCGGTCGTGGTCGACCCCGCCATTGCGCTTCAAGACGTTGCAGCAATGTGTCTCCCATGAGGAGCCAACGCCATGGTGGTAGAGAAGACCACGGCTTTTGAGGCCGAGGGGCTGGATCGGTTGTGAGCAGGCCCTACGGGACCGCGTGCGCTGCTCTTGCGTTGTTCAGCGGCCGCGCATGGATAAATCCCCGACAGCGACGCGCAGCTTTGATAGTGCTTCAGTCACCTCTCACAAATCAGCACGCCCGACGGCAGGCTCGGCTCAGGCAGTAGGCGGTGCAGCCGACAGTAGCGCTCCCGGCTGCGGTGTCGAGCGCCATTGCGAGGTGCCGAGTGGGTCGCCCCGTTGATCAGGCCGAGGCCGCGAATGGCGCGGTCCTGACCGAAAGGCCCGTCGTCGTCCTCAGCACCGCTGCCGCGATGGCTGGCGTGCTGGATTGGTGCGCAAGCATCCTTCTGGAGGACTCGCCGCGACCGATCGGCACTCACCTTTCAGTCGTCCGCGGGCCGGTGCTGGATCATCTTCGTCAGACAGGTCGTCGTGCTGGCGCATGCGCACTAGTCCTTCGTCAGCCCGAGCAGGGCTGACTGAGCACGCGCCTCGTCTGGCGCAGGCAGGTTGGCATGAACCGCGGCACGCACATCGGAGTCAGGATCGAGGGAGAGCTCCCCGAGTAGCGTGGCCGGTGTCTGCTCCTGTGCGGCGATGCGCACCGAAATATCCTTGACCTTCACGAGCACTGCCAGCGCCGGTAGGTCAGGGCGCTGCGCCAGGGAATCACGTAAATACTTGCTGCGGGCCTTGCGCAGTTTCATGAGACTCGCTTCCCGGGTAAGCGGGTGGAGGTCGACGATGACCTGTGAATGGCAGGTCACGAAGCGACCAGGGACGCCGACACCAGCGACAGGCACCTCGCCCGGCTCGAGACCGAACTCGCCGCGATCGCCAAGAAGACCGGCGACGCCCGCCTCGCCGCCGAGGGCGAAACTCGACGGCAAGTACCTGCTGCCATGCACCGACGACAACCTCCCAGCAGCAGACGCCGCCCGACTGTTGAAAGGACTCCTCGACGTCGAACGCGGATTCCGGGACCTCAAATCCGTCCTGGAGGTCCGCCCCGTCTACGACCGCAAGCAAGACCGCATCAAGGCCCACGTCACGCTGTGCTTGCTCGCACTGGTCCTCATCCGCGTCGCCGAGCACCACACAGGCGCCACCCGACGCGTCATCGGCCGCGAGCTCGACCGGATCCACGCCATCGACCTCGCCCGCACCGCCGGCACCGTCCGCCAACGAACCGAGATCACCCCCGACGCCCAGGCGATCCTCGACGCCTGCCACGTGCCCGCCCCGCAGCCGGGCCCACAAGAGCGCATAGATACGCACCACAAACCCGTCAAAACACTGATACTCATTGCCCCGCAACAACTATCAGCGATTCTCTGACCTATCAGCTGTCGAACTCGGGATTCACAGGCCGCACGTCCACGCGACAGCCGTCTACGCCCTAGCCCTAGCCCTAGCCCACCTGAGCCCGACGTGCGAGCGACTGCCTTGCCCGTCGTCGATGGCGCAGTGCGAGTGCCGGACGAGCGCACCTGGGCGGCAAGCGACGAAAGCGGAACCCCAGGCGATAAATCATGGCTTCCTCCATCCGGCGCCGCACTAACCCTTGTAGCAGAGTGCTACATTGGCAGCAAGGTGCAGCAAGGAGGCTTCGGTGAAGGCAGTCACGGATCGGCCCACGCGGGTCGCAGCGGACCTGATGGACGCCGCTGCGGTTGAGGGCGAGCGGCAGTCCCGCTCAGCCAAGCAGCAACTCGATCACTGGGCGCGGGTGGGACGCGCGGTGTCGGCCCATAGTTCTGCGTCGCGCCAGCGAGTCGAGGCTGCCCTGCGCGGGGCACTCCCGGAGCGAGAGCTCACCGCCGACGAGCGTGTGGTGTTCAACGCCGAAGTCGATGCCGCCATCTCCGAGACCACTCGCTCGGTCCGTTTCGGGGAGGTCCTGACTGCGCGAGGAGTGACCACGGTGGCACTCGACGACGAGGGCCGGCTCACGCGCTACCACCCTGACGGCACCACCAGCCTGCTCCCGTAGGACGACTGGGTGCGCCTTGACCTGGTCGTCGGCCCGAACGGCTCCGGCAAGTCCACGTTCGTCGAGCTCGTCATCGCCCCACGTCGCCCTGGCGTGGCGTTCGTCAACGCCGACGCCATCGCCGCGGCCCGCTGGCCTGCGGACCCGACCGGGCACGCGTATGACGCGGCCCAGGTCGCAGCGGCCACCCGCGACGCCCTCATCGACGCCCGTGAGCCCTTCATCGCCGAGACGGTGTTCTCCCCCCCGTCCAAGCTCGAGCTGATCGGCCGGGCCCGGTCCGCCGGCTACAGCGTCGCCCTCCACGTGCTGCTCATCCCGGAAGACCTGGCGGTTCACCGCGTTGAACACCGCGTCGCCGCCGGAGGACACCCCGTCCCGGAAGACAAGATTCGAGGTCGCTACGCGCGCCTGTGGCCGCTCGTGGCAGCCGGCATCGTCGCCGCTGGCACGGCACACGTCTACGACAACTCGCAGGTCGACGGGCCGCGGGACATCGCATCCTTCGCGTCCGGCTTTCCAGATGGGCCCTGCCATTGGCCGGCGTGGACACCCAATGCGCTTGCCGGTGGATGGCCGACGCAAACCTGATTCGGCTACCGGTCGTAGCGCCCGTGCAGCGCTTTCCTGCTGCTACTCGGGGCGTCCTGGGTCACAAGGCCACGAATGCCCGCGGGTTCATCCCCTTGCCTGCCGAACCCGCAGCCCAGCCCGCGGGCGCGTGCCGCAACCGCCGTCACAGTCGGAGGAAAACGCGACTCCGGCCGATGGATTGACGGCCGGACACCGTTGGTACTAAAGGAGTGGGGCGGGTCGGGCTCGAACCGATGGCCCCCAGATCATGAGTTCTCTGGTGCCCGCTCACGCCCGTTCGCCACTGCCTATGCGGAGCGGGCGCGTCGTTGGATTCTCGCGTCGAGGTCTGCAAGTTCGTCGAGCAGTGGGCGCAGGATCCCCGCCGCCTCGTGTCGTTCGATGGCTGTGTGGACGACGGTCGTGCCCGAGCCAAGAACGTCTTCGGCGTCAGCCGCTGAGAGAACTGGATGTGCGAGCAGGAAGTCCATCAACACCCGTGGTGCGCTGCCGCGACTCGATCTTCCTAGATCGGCGAGCCACTGGTCTGGAAGCTCCCGGATCCTGATGGCGGTCACGCTTGATTCCTCAGAGGCGGCGAACGATGCAAAAGCAAACAGGGCAACGATCGGCGCAAGCTCTCCCGATCGATATGCATCGAGGGCTGCGAAGTAGGCGTCACGCGGAGCTACCAGCGCTGAGTCGATGGGCACCACGACTGTTGTTGTCGTTCCTCGCGCGCGCTCACCTTGCGGTCCATCCCCTTGGGATACAAGGTCGCGGCCGTCGACGCGAAATGCGACTGGGCCCGATTCGCGCGAAGCTACGGCGGCGCGGCGATCAGCATCGGTCCCGGACGCGGCAACCGGCTCAATCCACTCGACGTTTCGATGCGCTCCTGCGCGGCGGGTCGACGCCCAGGGCAACCGGATCGACCCCGCGATCCTCGCGCAAGCACCCCAACTGCGGCTCCTCGAAGGACTCATCGAGATCCGCCTCGAGCGATCACGACTGTCTCAGCAGAGATTGACAAAGAGGGTGGTACGGGTTCTGGCCGGCCCCGGCGGCCGGTCGCGCGTCATGGCACTGGCGGATCAAGCCCGAAGGTTCGATGGGCCGGAGTTCGTCGTCGTCACCGACGAGCGTGAACATGACGTCATTCGCGGATGCCTTTCCCGGGAATGACGAAGTCCTCCAACGTTGGCACTCGACCACCCAGCACAACAGCCCTCAATCGAGCGAGCACATCATCGATCCCCTAGCCGAGAAAAGGTGCGATCGCGGCATGCAGTTCCAGGCGCCGCTCCACCTGAGGAATGTGCCCGCACTGCGGAATGATCACCTTGCTCGAACGTGGGATTCCGGCCACGAAGTCATCGGCATAAGCGACCGGGCACAGTCGGTCGTTCTCACCCCAGACAACAAGGGTCGGGGTCGTGATCCGATGCAGCCGTCGAGCGAGCCCCTTGTCGGGTATCGGCCAGATGAATCGCGCGGTGCAGCCGATCGACCAGTCGGCTCGCGACAGCGACTCGATCATTTCTTCGTGATCATCTGGAAGGGCGAGCAAGGCGAGGGCGTCAGGGGTCTGTGGGTCGTGGAACAGCAGGCCGGGCATGTCTGCAGGGGAGGTTGCGGTCCAGTTCACGACGGGGTAGTCGTCGTTCCAGAGCCCAATGGGATCCAAGAGCACCATGCGTTCGAACATTCCCGGGAAGGTCGCTGCGAGCTCGGCGGCCATCATGCCGCCGAAGGATTGCCCGATGGCCACGGGACGTTCGAGGCCCAGCGCCGAGAGGACCTCCTGGTAGGCCAGGACGACCTCCCAGAGACTGCGCACTGCATGGATGGCGTACGGATCGCCCGGCGCGGTACCGGGGAAGTGGGGCGCGTAGACCGTGTAGCGCTCGGCGAGGTCGAGCACGAAGGGATCGACATTGAAGCCGTCGGCTGGGTGGAAGTAGACGAGTGCGGGGCCGGCGCCGAGGCGCGTCACGTGAATGTCGAGGGCTCCACCGTATGCCGGGATCGCGAGGTCGACCTGGTCAATAGTCATGAGCGGGCTGCAAGGGTCGCTGCCGTTGGCTGGCGTGGGCGGCCGCCGAGTCGTTCTGGCCACCAATGATGCTCGTGCTCCGACTCGTCCCAGATCCCGCGTAGGTGCGGGAGGACTTCATCCGCAAACAGCTGGATGTTGTTCATGGCTAGCTCGCGTGGCAGCGAGCCAAAGTTGAGCATGGCCAGCAGGTTACCGATCCCATACTCGGTGCAGTAGCTCGCCAGTTCCTCACGCACGGTGGCAGGGCTGCCGACCGTCACGCATCCCGCCTCGACCAACTGGTCGAATGTCACGGTCTTCATCTGAGCGAACAGCCCGTCATCGCTCGAGTCTCGAAGCATCGCTCGGACCCCATTGATATCCGTGGCGCCGGGCAGGGAGAGCATCTCACCCGGAATCGCACCGAGGGCGCGCCTGAAGAAGTACTCGGCATGCTTCGCGTACAGACGGCGTGCCTCGTCATCGGTGTCGGCGACTCCGATGATCTGCATGAAGCTCATCCGGAACGGGTTCCTGGCGACCCCGACCTGATCGGCCAGGTCCCAGAATCGGTCAAAGACCTGACGCCCCGTCATTTTCAGGCCGAACCAGCCGAAGTAGTTGAACCCAAAGTCCGCCTCGAGGCTGTGGCGCATCGTCACGGGATTCCCCGTCCCCGTGAGATACACGGGCGGACGTGGGTGCTGAAGTGGGCGCGGCCAGATATTCACGGACGGATACTGGCTGTAGGTGCCATTCCACGCGAAGGGCTCCGAATCTTCCCACGCTCTGAGCACGAGGGCCAGATGCTCTTTGAATCGCTCACGGGACTCGATGGGCGCGACCGCGTTATTCAGGCTCGCGTCATAGCTCAAGCCAACCGGAAATCCTGCAATGAGCCTCCCGCCCGACATGACGTCGACTACCGCCATTTCCTCTGCGACCCTCACCGGCTCGCGGCTCTTGCCAAGCGAACGACCCATCGGGTAGATCGCCACCGGAAGTCCTTCGACCTCCGTCAGGTAGGCGAGCGTGGCAGCGATCAGGCTGGGATTGGGCATCATGTCGTAGCTCGACTGCCCATGCTCCGTCACGGCAACCCCGTCGAAGCCGCATCGAGCGGCGTGAACAAGTTCGTCCATGAAGTCCCGATAGGAGTCATAGATGGTCGATGGAGTGGTGAGGGAGTAGGGAGTCGTCACGCAGGACAGATGATGCTGCTCGAAATCATCCGGGAGTTCCCGGTAGGCGGCTTGAGAAAAGAAGCTGACCTTCATGGCACCTGCACCTATCGCGCGTCAGAATCCAGGGTCCGCGACTCCCAGAGTCTGAATCCTGCCTCGTGCAGACTCCGCTGACAAGAGGAGCAGCACCCACGACGACTGGACGACATCGCAGGACGATCAAGTTCGATGATCTGCACCGCCTTGAGCAACGCGCTCTTGCGCAGATCGTTACTGCTCACGAAAAGGGCCAGCCCGCGTCCTTCGGGCACGGAAGCATCCAGGCGAACACCGCCGACAAGCGACAGGTCAACGTCGGCGTCGATCGACAGCGAATGGTCGGTGACGACCGGCATCCGCACACAGGTTCCGGAAAGAAGGAGATCTGGCAGGCCGAGGACCGTGCTGCTCTCGTCGCGGATCTACTGCTCCTCGTCGGTCTCGAGGCAGCCGTCGGAGACGAGGATGCCAGCCAGCGGGATGACCGTGGGAGCGGTCGCCCGGACTCCTCCCCCTCGGTCGACTACAGGCGCTTGCTCAACCCGTCGCCGCCCTGAGTCTTGCCCAGCAGGCGAGGGCGACAGGGTCAATGGGTGGTCCCTGGTGCGGGCATCACACAGCGATCCCGATGCCCGGGCCGGGATCGATTCGCAGTGGCAGGGGCGTGCGCAGGACGTTGTGGGCGGTCGGCTGCTCGGTGAATCCGCGGGCGGCGATCCGCTCGGCGGTCATCGCGATGACGGCGTCGCGTCGTGCGTCGGGTCCGGCTGCCATGAGCGCGGAAATCTGGTCGCCGTCGGCGATGTCGGCGATGTTCACCACGGCGAGGACGTCGTCCCGGTGGCGGGTGAATGCGACGTAGGCGCTGGAGAGGTCCCGGTCGGGGCCGACGTCGATGACGAGGGAGTCGACGGTCTGCCCTTGGAGCTTGTGGGTCGTCATGGCATACCCGTGGCGGGCATTTCTCATCACCTGCACGGCCGTCAGGGTGCTCTCCCGGATCCGGTCCCCGTCCCGGTACGCGATGTCGATGCCGGTGCCGGTGACCCCGGTGACGATGGCGCGGGTGCCGTTCGCGAGCGAGCGGTCCTGGCCGCGGGCGATGTTCCTGGTGATGACGAGTTGGTCACCCACGGCGACCGCTCGGGTGCGTCCGCGGTCTCGGAATACCGTGTCGTTGCCGTAAGGCTATCGCCTGCAGCGGACCGGGCATCGAATAATTCGCCGTACGCTCCCCTTGCCTTGCACATCAGGATGCATCCAGTAAATCGGCAAGCACATCTCGGCCCCCATTTCTTACCGAGGATTAGCGGCGAGCCGTAGGCATTCTGACCCTTGTGTTGGGCATTTCAGGCCGCCATGGTGAGGCCCTCGGGGAACTCGGCCTCGAGTAGGAAGTAACTGCATTGATACCGCTGGCGGGTTCCGCCGAGTTTGAGACCGACATCAGTGAGTCGTACGGCGAGTTCGCCTCCCACACCGAACGACGTGTTGGACTGAATCTCGAGTCGCACCTTCCGGGCTCGATTCACCAAGACCTGGACGCGGAGCGCTTCAAAACCGGGTTCGTCGGGGAAGGCTATGGCGCCAGGGTCGCGAGGCGCGCAGCCTGCGCCCTCGGACTCGAACGTGGTCTCCCAGACAGCCTGTGACTGGTTGGTGAAGTCAACGCTGAATGGCCCGATTCCGGCGTAGAACTTGTCCTTGGTCATGTACCCCCTCAGCGCCTTGGCGACCATCTTGCTGGCGCCAAGGTCAGTCACGATTCGCAGGGCCTCGGTGAGCTTCTCGCGACTCAGGACACCTTCGTAGTCGGCGAACGGGATAAGCCGAAGGCGGTCCTGGGGATGCGAGAGGTAGACAGTCTTGGGAACGGCAGGGCTGTCCATTTTGAACTCACCTGCGGAGACGATGGGGAGCCGGATAACGCCGAGCCATTCATTCGTGGGCTCCTCCTTGCCTGCGAAGAAGGTGATCAGCCGACGGCCATTGACGACGTCCATCGGTCTAGTGGTGCCGTGCCCTTCCATAGGCCCTCCCGGGCGTTGATCTTCTGTACCGGAGTGGTTGGTGGAGCCGGACGTGGTCATGGTGTCTCCCTGCTGCTTGGTTTGGATGCGAACGCGTAATGCGTGGTGGAGCATGTGCTTATGGCCTGGGTCGAGGGTCGTCGGCGTGGCTGGAAGATTGAGACGATGGCGAGGATGAAGAGGCCGACCAGCTCCGTGGCGTAGTCCCGGCGCCAGCCTTGGGTCATGTGATCATGGTGCCTCATGCTGTGCTCGCTAGAAGTAGTTCTTGCGGACTTCGGTGGTGCAGGTCGTCTCGGTCTTCGGGGGAAGGACGTGGTCCAGAACCCGGCCGATGACGCCGCTGCGGGGCACCTCTGATGTGGTGCAGTGCTCGACTGGCTCCCAAGTGCCCTCAGGAAGGGGAACCCAGTCGGCGCCGCCGCTGCGGGGACGAACTGTGGCGCCGCCGGAGCCGGGGTGCTTGTAGGGGTTGGAGTGATTGATCTTCGACATTTCTTCTCCTGATGTGGATGGGACCAAGACGCTTGGTGTTAACCGCTAGTGTCAGACGGGTACGAGTTCAGACGCGGTAGCGCGTAGACGCCACGAAACCTGCTGGCCAACGCGGGTGATCACCTTGAGACTGCCGAGTCGGGAGATCTGGGCGAAATAGCCGTCGGCGCTCGCCACGGTGTAGTGGGTGAAACCGTGGCCGGAGAGGTCGAAGGCAGCCTCAACTATGCGGGCGTCCGCAGCATCAGGCCCGCAGGGCACGACGTCCCACTGCATCCCAAGCTTTGCCAGCGTGGCGCCGTACCGCGTGATCGTGCCCCTGGGCGCGACCGCGAGTTGCCAATCGACGGGGCCTGCGGCCATTACGATTTTGAGAAGCACCTGCTCGGCCTGCTCGGCCGCCAGTGACTGGCCTTTGCTAATCGTCACGTTGTCCAGATCGATGAAGAGCGCCGATCGGCCAGGTGCCTGCATAACCCACCGTTTGGGTGACATTCGCTTGCCTCCACTCGCCTGGGTCCTCGAAAGGACCATGTGCTTCATTTGCTGGTAGAATTTTCACTCATGAGAGTGATAACATCTTATCAACTGAACTTCAGTTTTTAGTATGAAGGTGGATGTCGACCATGTCAACTGCTCTTGAAGACGACTTCGTCGAGGAGTTGAAGTCCGTTCCGGTCGGTGAGCGGCTTCGCCGGATTCGTGTCAGGCGTGACTACGAGACGCAAGATCAACTGCGTGTTGATCTCAACAATTGGCTGGCGGATCGGGGCCACAAGGGCCTGAGCCAAGGTTGGCTGTCCGGCGTGGAGTCCGGCCAATTGCAGCTCACGGCCAAGCGCCGCGATCAACTCGCCGAGGTCCTGAACCTGACCCCTGAGGACGCGCAACTCCTTGACCCGGAGGCAGTCGGTGTGGCCGTTCCTGACGCGATCCAGCGGTATGCCGCGTGGCAGGGCCTGCGGTTGAAGTTAGCCGAGGAGAAGACGCGTATGGTGCGGGACCAAGACGTGAAGTTGAGGTGCAAGTCAGCGCGGAACCGAATCCAGGACACGCTGAACGACGACGACGACCTCCGAGACGCCACGGACGGGCATGTCGAGCGCCTCCACCGGATTGATACCTTGCCCTTGTCCACGCGGTGGATGCTGCTGATCGAGGCGGCCTACATGGAGCCCTTCGCACCGTTCGTACCCGTTGAGCCCGACTTTCGCTCCAGTCGCCTATCGATCTTGGAGACTCTCGTCGAGGAACTCGGGATCGCCATCCCCGGCGATCCCGCGCCCGCCACGCACGACCCAACCGGGCGTTCGGGAGCAAGCGGTGGGCCGGGTGACAATCGAGGACATCGGATGCCCTTCGACGACGCCCGCCTCCTCCTGAAGACAATCGAAACGAACCGCCGCCATTACCCGGATTCCGGGGTCGTTGACCGGGATCCAGCCGGCATCAGCCGCGCCTTCGCTGCGTTCGTCGATAGCGACGAGAAGCTCGCGATCTTGCGTGGTGGAGGTCTCGTAGGTGCACTGGGATGGGACGCAGCTTGCGGACTGTTCCTGACACGCATCGAAGTAGCAATCAGCGGCCGCAGCGCCGACGGCGACCCGAGGCGCGAAGTCAACCTCAAGTGGCCCACGTATGCGGCATCAGCGGTTCCTGCGGGTCTACTGGTGGGCGCCCTCATCGGCATGCCAACCCTCGGCGCGCTCGTTAGCGGGGCAGCAGCGGCTGCTGTCGTCAAGGCCCGGAACAAGGCCGCTCATGGCATCGAACGAAGCGAAGCAGAGGCCGCCGCCATCGATGCCGCGGTCCTCCTCACCGCCGTGGGCCCAGCCATCCTCAACCTCGAGCTAGGCAAACTCGTCACCCTCTGTGCTATTCGCGACCAAATCGGAGAGTCAGCCGGTTGGGCCTCCGACGAGGACCTGCCCAGCACCCTTTCGGTGATCGCGGGCCTGGACGCCGTCAGGGATGCCCTCCGCGATGCCCGCAAAGAAAGGGAGAAGTATGAACGGAGTAGTGCGCCCACAATGGTCGCTCTCAAAGAGATGATCGCGGCCCTGACCAAGCAGTCAGCGGCCCTCCGCACCCTGGTGAAGGCCTGACTCGATACTTGCGGCAAGTCAGTGAGTCCGAGGATTTGAAAAGCGAACTCGTCGGTGTCGGGTCGCTGCAACGAGGAGATTGCTAGGGCGGCGAGGATGCCATTGCCAGTATTGTCCAACGTGAGGGGGTGTGTTCACGAAGCGCAACGCCTAGCCAAGCCATGACATAGGTCTGAGTCGCAAGCAGTCATGGGCAAGGAGGCTAAGAATGAGCAGCAAGAAGGACAGTTGGACATGGTCAAAACTCTCGAACCTAGTGACGATGGCCGCGAGACAGCGCACCTTCCATGATGTCGCAGGGATGATCGCGTTGAGCGCCGTATCCGGAAGATGGAGTGGGCTGCACAGCCTCCCGAAATCCGCAAGATCGACTAGAAGTCGGGTGACGCCTGATGCCGAGGTGCCAGTTGCCTTCCAGTTGACGTTTGCGCGCCGTCATCCAGTCGGAAGGCGATAACGTCGGGCGCAGTTCGACACCGACGTGGTGACGATCTTGCCGCCGATGACATGGGCATCAGAAGCCCGTGGAAGTTCAATGCGTCCAAGGCCAGCAAACCGGGCGTGAGTTCCGATAAGGAGTTGCGGCCAACTGAGACCGCTCGTCGATCGCTCGTCGCTCAGAAGCAAAATGACCCTGAACGAGGGGATTCCATGGCCAAGCGCAAACAACTGTTGACCTAGAGCAACCGCGATCAAGCGCGACGCCGATGCCCTCCGTCGACGAATTGGCCTGCCCACTTCCCGCAGCCCTGAATCGGTTATCGGCTCCGTCAGAGGGACCCCTGGCCATGGACCCCGACCGAGCCGACGAGCTCTTCGCCCCCCGAAGGGCCTACGCGCGCTTCACGCGGGTGGAGGGTGAAAACAAAGTTCCCGGCTCAACGTTTAGGTCCCGAAGTGGCGGGCCATGACTGTCTCGAGATGGTGTCAGGCCGATGAGCCCTGAGCTCGAGGAGACAGCAATGTGGAGGACGAGCACACGCGCGTGGCTAGCGAGGATCGTCATGGCCACGATCGCCGTCGTCGGGATCGCGGGAGCACCCGCTGCGGCAGCAGCAGGAGAGCCGGTATCAGGAGTGTCGATCGCTTCATCAATCATCGCGCAGGACATCATCCCAGCGCCTATGGCGCCAGTGATGCTCGTTGTCGCTGCTGATGCTGACACGTCGTCGGGGCTGACGGTTCGCTGTTCACGTGGCAAGCCGGTCGCGGTGCAGGCACGAGGTGAGAAGACCCGCACCGCGATGGTGTCGGCGGCGGGTGCACCCGTCGTGTTCACCGGGCTCACCGTCGGCAAGTCATGCACGGTGTCGATCGACCGAACACGGATCAGGACCGCGACCCCGGTCGCGACGCCGAGCCCGGGATGGGGGTTGACGGTGTCCACGACTGGCACAGCCGGCGTGGTAGCCCATGCATGGCAGCATCAAATGACACGTCCACAGGGCACCGTCACGTACCGCGTGACCGCCACCCCCGTGACCCCGGACGGACGAGTCCTCACGTCGCCGGAGACGGTCGCGGCGACAGCACCGGGCACGGCGTGGATCCTTGAGGGCCTGGACCGGTCGGTGCGGTACGCGTTCTCCGTGGCACCGGTGAACAGTGCCGCATCCGGTGCGGCAACGACCGCGGTCATGAGTCGCACGCTCGGCGACATTCTCGGGACCGGAAAGGCACCGGCCACTCCGAGCCCGCCAGCAGCACCGACACCGGCACCAGTTCCGGAGCCGGAGCCGGTAGCGCCCTCTGGCTCGGGTGGGCCCGCTGCTCCGTCAACGCGGACGATCTACGTCTGCCCCGCGGGGTACGCCGATACCGGCAACGTCTGCACACGCGCGATCGCCTACACATTTCATTCCGAGACCGTGACGCAGCCCTACACGTTCCACAGCGGCGTCGTCGGATCGCATGTCTTCACCCACCCGCCGACGCACTGCGGCTACCTCCCGAACCCAACCTCCCCGACCGGCTTGGACATCTACTGCTAGGGGGTGGGTAGGACGAGACGGTTATGGACGTCGGCAGCGTCCAGGATCCGTCGCCGGCC